>JAFGKB010000274.1 GCA_016928755.1 Anaerolineae bacterium
ATAGCCCCCCGTAAGGCGGACTTCCACCCATTACGATATGGTTTAGGCCAAGTCGCAGTTTTGGCTTTGAAAAACTGCCCAGGCGTGTTTCACGCCCGCCTGCTAGGACTTTTGTAGTCTTAAAGTTCTTAGAATATGGTTTGTAGAAGGCTGGATAGTAGTGTCTGAATAATGTTGAGCAGTATTATCAGAATAACCGGGGAGAAGTCCATACCGGCAAATGACGGCACATAACGCCGGATAAGACTCAATGGCGGTTCTGTAATATTCCATAAGAATTTCATCACCGGGTGGGCGTAGGATACCCTTATCCACTCCAACAAGATACGGATAAGCAAGGCCAGGTAGTACAACTGCAATAGGTAGCCCAATATACCGGATAGCCATATCCCCAAATCCCTGCCTGGGTATAGTATCCAAACCGGCGGATAGGCAATCAGGTTTAATATCCGTATAACAACGGCCTGAATTAGCCACAGTAAGAAGAGTGCTGCCAAGGGGGCAACATCCACGGCAGCGGCCCCGTAACCTATAAAACCGCTGCCCATCATACGGCGCACCGGTTGTACAATAGGATCGGTTACATTGTAAAGAAAGACCATAACCGGGTGGGTGGTGGATACTTTTAACCACGGCAAAACTACCCTTAAAACCAGGCCTAATCCGATCAAGCCGAATATGATGTTGACCAACCTGATTACAATAAGAATTATCATTTTTCCTCCATTTAGAGTTTAAAAAATATAACCTTCTGCATTCTTGCTCTAAGCCCCCATCCCCGGGGGCGTTTTTGCAGGACTATCATTATTCTTTTTTCCCTTAGCGGCTGCCGAAAATAGCCCGCCCAATTCTTACCAATGTCGCCCCTTCCTCAACTGCGACTTCAAAATCATCCGTCATTCCCATTGATAGTTGGTCCCACGAGACCTGGGGATAACGCGCTTGTAATTCTGTGCCTAAGCTGCGCAAAGATGCGAAGACCGGGCGTGTTTCTTCTGGATCAGCAACAATTGGGGCCATTGTCATCAATCCCCTAGGTTCTAAACCCGGCAATCCCATAAGGGTCTCAATCTCGGTAAAGAATGTTTGGCGGATAGCTGCCTCGTGTTGCCATTTGGAGAGGTCATAACCGTATTTGGAAGCTTCACCGGAGACATTACATTCCAGGAGTACCGGTATCTTACACCGGGCCTCAATTGCCAGTTGGTTGAGCTTTCGTGCAATAGATAGGCGGTCTACCGAGTGCACGAAGTTGAAGTATTCCACGACCAGCTTAGCTTTCCGGCTTTGGATATGGCCGATCATGTGCCAGACCATCTTTCCTGGGCCGGTAGCCTCTTGCACTATCGGTATCTTCCGCTCTCCTTCCTCTGGACGGTTTTCACCGAAATCGCGCTGTCCGGCCTCCCAGGCTGCCAGGATAGCCTCTGTGGGAAATGTCTTGCTCACTGCTACCAATTTTACATCGTCGGCCTTCCGACCGGCACGTATAGCAGCTTCTCCTATGCGTGCTTTAACTTGCTCTAAGTTGCGCTGTACCTGTTCTGTATAGTCCATAGTTTTCCTTAAGGTATAATACGTTAAATTAGGTTGTTTTGTTGTATACGACCTGTGTATATTAGCCCTGATTTGATTATTTATTGTAGTCCTGATTTTTACAGGGGCAAAGTTTTAGTGCGAATGTAGTTTGACCGGTTTCTGTTCTGTGTTATAGTATTTTAATCATAAAGGCTTTGTTGTCTTATAGATTCTAAGTACTCCCAATAGGTGTCCCAGAAACCTCAATTAGGGATATTCAAGCTGTAGTTTACCTTTTCTCCTTGTCTTATTATTCCGAGGTTTTGCAGCTTATCGGGGGCTTAGTCTATTGTCAAAAACCCACTATTTTGTTTGAAGGAGGTAGTAAATGAAACGCTTTATAAGCATCTTGTGTTGTTTTGTGTTGTTGAGTATCGTTTTGACCTCATGTGGGCAGCCGAGTACCCCCACTCCCGAACCGGTTACGGAAGCCCCTACAGAAGAGGTCACCCCGGAACCCACGACAGAAGCTCCCACCGAAGAGCCTACAGAGGCTCCCACAGAGGAACCTACCGAAGAGCCGACACCGGAACCAGAAGAGATTACAGAGGGGTTAATAAATACAATGCGGCTCCCCGATCTTAACGGTCGTACTGTTGTCGCCGTCACCGGGAATGACTACACCCCCTTAAACTTTGTTGATCCGTTAAGCGGTGAAGCTGTCGGTTGGGAATATGATGCAGTTAACGAGATTTGCCGTCGCCTGAATTGCGAGGTTGATTGGCAAGTTGCCTCGTGGGATACGATGATTTCCGCCGTTAAAGAGGGTCAATTTGATGTCGGTATGGATGGCATCACGATTACCGATGAGCGCAAAGAACAGGTGGACTTCTCGGACCCTTATATGGTCTCCCAACAGTTCATGCTGGTGGCTGCCGATGAGGACCGTTTTACCACACCGGAGGAGTTTGGCGCAGATGAGAATCTGTTGATTGGCTCTCAGGTAGGAACCACGAACTTCTACGTGGCCGTTTATGAAGTCCTGGATGGTGATGAGTCGAACCCGCGCATCAAGCTCTTTGAGAACTTTGGGGCTGCCGTTCAGGCGTTGCTGGCCGGCGATGTGGATATGGTGTTGATGGATGCTGCATCTAGTCGTGGCTATATTGGCGCGAATCCCGACAAGCTGAAAATCGTGGGTGAACCTTTGGGCACAGAGGAATTCGGCTTTATCTTCCCCCCGCTTTCCCCCCTGGTGAACTCTTTCAACCTGGCTATTGCCCAGATGAAGGCCGATGGTTATTTGGATTACTTGAATTCTCGTTGGTTCTTCCTGGCCGATCCCAGTGCGGAGGATATGTATGACCAGTTGCCTGACCTCGATGGCCGCACCGTTGTTGCTGTCACCGGGAATGACTACACCCCCTTAAATTTCGTGGAACCGGTGTTGGGTAAAGCTGTAGGTTGGGAATATGATGCGGTTAACGAGATCTGCCGTCGCTTGAATTGTGAGGTTGATTGGCAAGTTTCTTCATGGGATACGATGATTTCTGCCGTTAAAGAGGGTCAATTTGATGTCGGTATGGATGGCATCACAATTACCGATGAGCGTAAAGAACAGGTGGATTTCTCCGATCCTTATATGGTATCCCAACAGTTCATGCTGGTGGCTGCTGATGAAGACCGCTTCACTACACCGGAGGAGTTTGGCGCAGATGAGAATCTGTTGATTGGCTCTCAGGTAGGAACCACGAACTTTTATGTGGCTGTTTATGAGGTCCTGGACGGTGATGAAGGGAATCCCCGCATCAAGCTCTTTGAGAATTTCGGGGCTGCCGTTCAGGCGTTGCTGGCCGGTGATGTGGATATGGTGTTGACGGATGCCGCATCCAGCCGGGGTTATATCGGCGCGAATCCCGATAAGCTGAAGATCGTGGGCGAACCTCTGGGAACAGAAGAATTTGGCTTTATCTTCACCCCTGATTCAGATCTGGTGGAGCCTTTCAACCAGGCCATTGCTTCAATGGACGAAGACGGTTTTTTGGAACATCTGAATACCCGCTGGTTCTTCATGTACGATCCCACGGCTGAGTACATTTACTAAAGATTTAGCCTATTCTACCCTGGAAGTATAAACAAATATACTTGGTATGAAGTGTAAAACTTCAGGGGCGTAACCTAGTCCAGGTTATGCCCCTGTTGAATATAGTTATGAGTTGTGAGTTTTGCCCTCATTGTCGAATTAAAGGTTTATGGTATAATGTGATGTGTAAGTTGCGGGTGTTGCTTAATGGTAGAGCCTTGGCCTTCCAAGCCAAAGATACGGGTTCGATTCCCGTCGCCCGCTTTATTATAGGGGCTCATAGCTCAATGGTTAGAGCAGCCGGCTCATAACCGGTCGGTTCCAGGTTCGAATCCTGGTGGGCCCACCAGCAAAAAGAAACTTCTGACACGGCCCGCCGACAAACGGGCCGTGTGTTGTGTGATATATAAAGTTGTGTAGCAAAGGACAAAAGTAAACTATGGAAATCGAGCGAATGTTAAGCCGGTTAGATGCGCTTGAAGATCGCTACCGGGAATTGAATCGTCTGATGGCCGACCCGGAGGTCGCCCAGGACTATGAGAAGGTCGCGGAGTATGCTAAAGAGCGGTCTGAGTTGCAAGAGACGGTGGCTATCTATAGCCAGTACCGGCAAGAAGTTGAGGAATTAGAAGCAACTCACCAGATGCTTCAGGAAGAGGCTGACCCCGACTTGCAAGAGATGGCACGTGAGGAAATTACCCGGCTTGAGGCACAACAAGAAGCAACTAGTTTAAAGTTACAGCAGTTACTTGTTCCGAAAGACCCTCGGGATGCCAAAAATGTGATTGTCGAAATCCGCGCGGGTGCCGGTGGGGATGAGGCGGGACTGTTTGCTGCGGACCTCTTCCGGATGTACACACGCTTCGCCGAGCGACAGGGTGGTTGGAAGACCGAAATCATCAGCGAAAACCGCACCGGTATCGGTGGCTTTAAAGAGATTATCTTTATTGTAAAAGGCAAAGGTGCTTTTTCCCGGCTTAAGTATGAGAGTGGTGTGCACCGGGTGCAGCGCATTCCCGTCACCGAATCCAGCGGGCGGATCCATACTTCAACAATCACCGTCGCTGTTTTACCAGAGGTTGACGATGTCGAGGTCAAGGTTAACCCTAAGGACCTGGAGATTACTACCTATGGTTCGTCTGGGCCGGGGGGGCAACATATGCAGAAGAACGATACCGCGGTGCGTATGGTCCATAAGCCCTCTGGCATGGTTGTAACGTGTGAGAGCGAGCGTTCATTGACCCAGAACAAGCTCCGGGCAATGGCCGTTTTGCGCGCCCGGTTGTATGAGTTTGAGCGACAGAAGCAAGAAGATGAAACCGGGGCCGCACGACGTTCACAGGTGGGGAGTGGGGAGCGCAGCGAAAAGATCCGTACTTATAACTATCCCCAAAACCGGGTTACCGACCACCGTGTTGGGATGAGCAGCTATAATCTCCCCGGCATCCTGGATGGTGACCTGGATGAGTTTATTGATGCCCTAACCTTGGATGAACAGACCCGCCGTTTAGAAGCTATGAACTAATATACCGGTTAGATTAGACAGCCCCCATCTTTTGTAATGGGGGCTGTTTTCTTTGAAACCAGGTGCTGCGTGATTTCTTAATCAACGCAGTACCTGGTTTTTGAGTTAACTGGCTACATCGTCACTCCTGTGTTTCTATGGACCAGCCCTGCCTATTACTTTAAGCTATTACCCCACTGGAATAGCCGCTTTATCCAAGAATGGTAGATCTCTGAGTGCCTCGGCGACTTTGGATTCTGGGTAATCATAGTTTTGCAATTCGCCACCCAGGTATGCCTGGTAAGAGGTCAAATCCAGGAAACCATGCCCGCTGAAGTTAAAGAGAATAACCCGCTCCTCCCCCTTTTCCTTGGCGTCCAGGGCTTCATCAATCGCAGCCCGAATGGCATGGGATGTCTCCGGCGCCGGGATAATGCCCTCGGTGCGGGTGAACTGTAAAGCGGCATCGAAGCAGCTTAGTTGCGGGTAGGCCCGTGCCTCTACCAACCCTAGCTCGGTAGCCAATGAGACCAGGGGAGCCATACCATGATAGCGCAACCCGCCGGCGTGAATGGCCGGGGGCACGAAAGAGTGGCCCAATGTGTGCATCTTCATCATTGGTGTGAGTTTGGCTGTATCACCGTAGTCATAAGTATAAGCACCCTTGGTAATCTTGGGACAGGCTGCCGGTTCTACCGCAACAAAGCGCGTTTGCTTATTTTCGCGCAGTCGCTCGCCCAGGAAGGGGAACGCGATACCGCCGAAGTTGCTGCCGCCACCTACACAGCCGATCACAACATCCGGGTACGCCCCATGCTCTTCCATCTGTTGCAGGGCTTCCTCACCGATGACCGATTGGTGAATCAGGACGTGGTTGAGTACACTCCCTAAACTGTACTTAGTTTCTGGGTCCTGCATTGCCAGCTCTACCGCCTCACTGATGGCTATCCCCAGACTGCCGGGAGAATCCGGGTCCTGGGCCAAGATGGCACGACCGGACGCCGTTTCATTGCTAGGACTGGGGGTACAGCGGGCACCAAAGGATTGCATAACCAGGCGGCGACCGGGTTTTAAATCATAGCTGGCCTTGACCATATACACCTGTACGTCAATGTCCAGGAATGCCCCGGCCATCGCCAATGCGCTACCCCACTGTCCGGCCCCGGTCTCTGTTGTCAGGCGGTTGATTCCCTCGATCTTGTTGTAATAAGCTTGTGGTACGGCAGTATTGGGCTTGTGGCTCCCCACCGGGCTGGCCCCTTCGTACTTGTAATAGATGTGGGCCGGTGTATCCAAGGCTTTCTCCAAGCGGCGCGCCCGGCGCAATGGGGTAGGTCTCCACAGCGCGTAGATCTCCTGGACCTCTTCGGGAATAGGAATATAACGCTCCGTGCTTACTTCTTGCTCTATACAAGCCATTGGGAAAAGGGCGGCCAGGTCATTGGGTGTAAGCGGGGTGTGATTAAGCGGGTGCAGTGCCGGGGCGGGAGGCTCCGGTAAATCCGCCATAATGTTGTACCATTCCTTAGATAAAAATTTCTTGTCAGACATTGTTCTCCTCCTGTGATTATGTTTTTAATTAATAAGATAGAACTAACAAGGCTTTACAAAACCTCGATAGGCACGATTATAACTGTTTTTATTGAATATATACATATTTTATTGTAAAGCCTTAAACAAAACCAAAAAGCACTATTACCCCAATGAATTTTCAGATTCCTTGACTACGTTATTAAGAAAGTCTTGACTGCATATGGCCCAACAGCCCCGTCATCCTGAGCGTAGCGAAGGATCTAGATGCCTCGACTTCGCTCGGCATGACAGATGCCTCGGCTGCGCTACTAA
>JAFGKB010000056.1 GCA_016928755.1 Anaerolineae bacterium
AGAAGTAGTCAGAAGATAGACTTAATCCTGTGAATCTTGTAAATCCTGTCTAATCTTTCTAAATTTTAGCGGCGGGGCCATTTTGGCCCCGCCGCTATTCCCGTAATAACACGGGACAACCTCTTTACTTAAGCTGTGTTACACAGAAGATTACTTCAACGCCGCCACAGCGTTCTTAATCATTTCGCTAAAAGCATCGGCCTTAAGGCTTGCCCCACCGACCAACGCGCCATCAATCTCCGGCATCACAATCAAGTCCGCGATATTGCCGGGCTTGGCACTGCCGCCATATTGGATGCGAATTGCTTCAGCGGTCTCCTCGTTATAGAGTTCCTTCAAGACGTCGCGGATTGCTTCGCGAATAATATCGTTAGCCTGTTCCGGTGTCGCCGTTAGCCCGGTACCGATGGCCCAGATAGGCTCATAAGCCAAAACTAACCTGCGGGCATCTTCCTCGGAAAGCCCGGCAAACGCGCCTTCAATCTGGCTCTTTACAAAGGACACCGTCTCCCCGGCCTTATTCTGCTCCAGACTCTCGCCAATACAGACAATGGGCTTTAGCCCGTGGGCCAGCGCGCTCTTAATCTTAAGATTAACGGTCTCATCGGTCTCGCCGAAGTATTCCCGTCGCTCAGAGTGCCCGATAATCACGTACTCGGCTAGTTCCTTAACCATCACCGGGGAAGTCTCGCCGGTGAAAGCTCCCTTGTCTTCCCAGTACATATTCTGTGCACCGACGCCGATATTGGAGCCTTCCAGTGCTTGGCTGACTGCATAAAGATCGGTCGCCGGGGTGCAGACCGCGATATCCATCTCCGTAACATCACCCAGAGCTTCGCACAAACTCTCGGCCAGTTCCACAGCTTCCGCAACTGTCTTGTTCATCTTCCAGTTACCAGCAATAAATGGTCTTCTCATCATATAGTCTCCTCTGAAATAACATAGATAGATAATTTAACTCACGCCTCACGTCTTACTTGTCTTCCAGTGCCTCGATACCGGGCAATGTCTTGCCCTCAAGGAATTCCAGGCTGGCACCACCACCGGTAGAGACGTGACTGACCTTATCATCCACCCCCGCTAACTTAACCGCTGAGGCAGAGTCCCCACCGCCGATAATCGTAATTGCGTCTAGTTCTGCTAAAGCTCTAGCAATGGCAAACGTAGCCTTGGCAAAATTAGGCATCTCAAAGACGCCCATCGGCCCGTTCCAAGCTACCGTCTTGGCAGTCCCCAGAATTTCTTTAAACAACGCTACTGTCTTAGGCCCGATATCCAGGATGCGCCAGCCAATCTCAACATTCTCAACATCAACCGTCTTTCTCTCGGCATCATCGGCGAATGCATCGGCGACTATAGCGTCCACCGGGAGCACCAGCTTATCACCGGATTTTTCTATTAGCTCTTGAGCGACAGGCAAAACTTCATCCTCGACCAGGGAATCCCCCATTTCTAGCCCTTGCGCTTTAAAGAAAGTATTGGCCATTCCGCCGCCGATAAGAATCTTATCTGCCTTAGCCAGCATATTCTGGATAACGCCGATCTTATCGGATACCTTCGCGCCCCCCAGAATCACAACATAAGGTCGCCCCGGCTCGCCGGTGGCCTGGCCTAAGAAATCGATCTCTTTGCCAATCAGGAAACCGGCCACTGCGGGTAGGTGTTTAGTCACACCCTCGGTGCTGGCATGGGCACGGTGTGCAGTCCCAAAGGCATCATTGACAAAAATTTCACCCAGGGCTGCTAACTGCTCTGCAAACTCCGGGGTATTCTTCTTCTCCCCGGCGTGGAACCGGGTGTTCTCGAGCATCAAGACCTCACCCGGTTGGAGTGCCTCCGCCATTGCCTGCACCTCATCTCCGACGGTATCGGGGGCCATCTTAACGGGTTGCTCTAGTAGTTTACCTAAGTGCTCGGCCACCGGTTTGAGGCTTAACTCCGGGAGCTTTTGCCCCTTGGGCCGGCCCAGGTGTGACATTAAGATCAGGGATGCCCCTTGTTCCAAAATATACTCAATGGTGGGGAGTGCAGCGCGGATGCGTGTGTCATCCGTAATCGCGCCCTCTTTTAGGGGGACATTGAAATCTGCGCGCATCAAGACACGCTTACCTTTCAAATCAACATCGCGAACAGTCTTCTTGTTCATATGCTCTCCTTGTGGTATTTTTTTTCTAAGTTTATAGAAAAATGAGGGACAACGGAGATATACCCGTGTCCCTCACAGTGCTCATATGAAGAGCTTCTCCTACAGTTTGCTGGCAATAATAGCTGCTAGATCGCCTACGCGGCAGGAGTAACCCCATTCATTATCGTACCAGGACAACACCTTAACCAGGTTACCATCCATAACCTTGGTCATAGCGGCATCCACGATGGAAGAGCGGCTGTCGCCCTTGTAGTCCATAGAAACCAGTGGTTCTTCACTGTAACCCAGGATACCCTTGAGTTCACCCTCGGCAGCTTCTTTGAAGGCTGCATTAACCTCTTCCGCCGTCACATCTTTCTTCAAAGTGACAGTCAGGTCAACCACGGAGGATGTGGGGGTAGGAACACGCAACGCGAAACCATCGACAATACCCTTCAATTCCGGCAATACCAGGGATACAGCTTTGGCTGCACCGGTAGTTGTGGGAATAATATTTAGGGCCGCGGCGCGGGCGCGGCGTAGGTCCTTGTGCCCGGTATCCAGGATGCGCTGGTCGTTAGTATAAGCATGGATGGTGGTCATAAGACCTTTCTCAATGCCATACTTCTCTTGCAGTACCTTGGCTACAGGAGCCAGACAGTTGGTGGTACAAGAAGCGTTGGAAATGATGTGGTGTTTTTCGGGATCATAATCGCCGTCGTTTACACCAAGGACAATGGTGATGTCCTCACCCTTGGCGGGGGCAGAGATGATGACCTTCTTGGCGCCGGCCTCCAGGTGCTTAGTAGCCCCGGCCCGGTCGCGGAAGATACCGGTAGACTCAACGACGATTTCTACACCCATTTCGCCCCAAGGCAATTCGGCGGGATCGCGTACTGCGTAGGCCTTAATTGCTTTGCCGTTGACGATGATAGAATCGGCGGTGTAAGTGACCTCACCGGGGAAGATCCCAAAGGTGGAGTCATACTTAAAAAGATGCGCATTTGTCTTAGTATCATAGAGGTCATTAATTGCAACTACCTCTAGTTCCTCGGCATGATACTCGAGGATGGTGCGTAAAACGAGACGCCCAATGCGTCCAAAACCATTGATAGCAACTTTTGTACCCATTACACACTCCTTTTTTGTGTTGGTGTTTTGTATAGGTTCTTGGAAATTAAGAATTGGGGAGTAGGGAAGGTGTAATCCTTACTTCCCAATCGCTCATCTCCAACTACTTATTTAAGCACAAATTTTAAAAAAGTAAAAAGTGTATCCTCCTATTTTTAAGATGTCATTTGTTCCAAAATTCACGTATTGCAACCCTCTTACCCTCAGCCCTCGCCTCTGGGGGGGGCTTTCCCATATCCTACAGAAGCGTCTGTATTATTGCTGCCACCTTCTCGCTATTGTGCCGCCAGAGATGGCGTGCATCCACAATATTATCTTGAATAATCTTCAACCCTGGTCGCTCGTTAATCATCGGCTTCACCCATTCCACGCCCTCTGGTAGCTTAATGGGTAACTCGTGATTATTAATAATCATAGCCGAAAACGGATTTAATCCCAGATGTTGCTCTAAAGCCTTTAAATGATCCTCGGCCGTATAGTTATCGGTTTCGCCTACTTGTGTGGCAACATTGCAAATATACACTTTTGGGGCCTTTGCCACCCGGAGTGCCTGGATAATTTCGGGCACTAATAGGTTAGGTAATATGCTTGTATAGAGACTCCCCGGCCCTGCAACCACCATATCCGCGTTAAGTATCGCCTGGACTGCCTCAGGGTAGGCGGGTGGGTCACTTGGGTCCAGCATTACCCGCACGATATGTCCCCTGGCCTCTGGAATCTTGGATTCCCCATAGATCCGGACGGGAGGGGCTTGCCCCCTCTTGATATCGGCAGCCAAATTAACGGCTTGCAATGTACATGGGAGCACGCGCCCCCTTACTGCCAGTACCTGGCTGGACTCTTTCAGCGCTGTCTCAAAGGACCCGGTTACTCCCGCCATCGCTGTAATAAACAGATTCCCGAAACTGTGTCCCTCAAGACCTGCGCCACTGCTAAAACGATACTGGAACAAGTGTGTAACCAATGATTCGTCATTGGACAACGCTGCAATACAGTTGCGAAAATCCCCTGGGGGTAATAGTCCTAAGTCCCGCCGTAATCGTCCTGAGGACCCCCCGTCATCTGCTACTGTGACAATTGCTGTTATATTGCTGGTATAAGCCTTGAGACCTCGTAAAATAGCAGCTTGGCCGTGTCCTCCTCCTAGTACTACAATACGTGGCCCTTTTTCCCGGTTAAGGTGCTGGTAAAGGATTTCTGAAAGCGGCCCTTGTTGTTGGCCGATAAAGGGCTTTAAGAGGGTCCGGTTTAGTCCTAAGAAACCAATTATTATACAACCTGTCCCTAGCCCGATTAAAATCACAGCCCGTAAAAAGGAAGGTAGAAATTGTAAGGTTAAGTAATAGAAAAACCGTGGTAGGGGATAGAAGCTTCGTATCCCAAAAGCCCCCCCTAAACTTAAAAGCCCTACACCAATCCCTAGTAGGAGTAACCAGCGTTTAAGTCCTATTCCTAGCTTAAGCCAGCGTAGGTATCGTTGCGTTTGCTTGTTACTACCTTCCATCGATTTAATTATACTTAAGATAGCTAAAGTGTCAAAATCATATTTTGTTTTAAAAAATGTTGCTTTGTGGGCTAAATAAAAAGTCCCCCTAAGCAATTCTCCTAAAGTGGTGCGACGCACTTTCTTAAGTGCGTTGCACCTGCTATCATCTTAAAAAATATAAAAAACGTCAGGACTATTGGATACGTTTGATGACTTTAGCGTTTTCCCAGAGACTTGACAAGCGGTAAAAATCTCGCATTTGAGCACTAAACAAATGGACAATCACCCCGCCGTAATCCATCAAAATCCATCCCGATTCCGGAGTTCCCTCCACGTTTAGCGGGATAAGTCCATCGCATGCCTTCTTCATATCTTCGCGAATCGCGCTCTTTAAGGCGTTTAATTGCCGGTTACTGCCACCTGTGCAGATAATAAAATAATCCGCAATCGTGGTCACCGCTTTTAATTCTAGAATGAGAATATCTTCCCCTTGTTTATCAATTACAACATCCGTTATCAAATTTGTTAAATCTAAACTATCCACCCATTCTCCTTAAAACTAAAACTACATTGAGGCTTTAAGCCTCGGTATAATTGTATAATAACACAAATACCCTGAAATTTCAATGCAGTATTTCCCCGGTTCCCTGGGTGCGTTTCTGAATTAGGGCGCGTTAGTCTCTTCTCGTACGCCATTTGGCGTGCCAGGGTGGTAAGATAATAAAAAATCTCTGTGGGCCTATGACCCCGTACTCGCATAATGTCGCATCCCAAACTGCCAGACACGATAGCCGATAAACAGCAGTACTGCCGCAACCGGCGGGGCCGCCCAGGCAATGACTCCGATATCCCTACCCAGGATATAGCTTGCCGGGTAGAATGAAGCCAACCCATAGGGGATAACCCATGTCATCAGGATACGTATCGAGTTCGGGTAAATATTCAGCGGGTACTTCGCAAACTCGTTGGTCTCAAAGATAACCTTAGTGACCGGCACCGAGTCGATAATCCAGAACGCGCTCACACAGGTAATTAAGTTGAGGGCCATAAAGATAACACCCCCACTAATTACCATTATAGCGGTATAGAAAAACAGCAGCGGTGTCCAACTGATACTGAGCTTGATCGAAGATTGGATGACCAGGAACAACCCGACCAGGAAATGCCCAATTCCGTCGTGGCAGAAGCGGTCGGCCAGCAGGTGAAAGAGTGGGTCGATGGGCCGGACCAGGAAGCGGTCAAATTGGCCGGTGCGGACGTAGGACCAACCGAAGGGCCAGAGATTATCGGCGAACATATGGTTCAAGGACTTTGCCAGGGTTAATAGGCCGTAGACCATCAGGATTTCCTCATAGGTCCAGCCTTGTAGTACTGGGACGTTGAGCATCACAATCCAGATAGATAGAATGCTGGCCGCCTGTAGAAAAACGGTTGATATTACCCCAATAAAGAAGTTAGTCCGGTATTCCATCAGAATTTTAAACCGTTGGGCTAGAAATAGCCAGTAGAGCTTTGCATACCGGATCATAAGTTAGCCTCCTTGAACCGTAACTTTGCGCACTGCTCGGCTGAAAATAGCACGCGCGGCGATAAAGAGGCATGTCAACCAAATCAGTTGTGTTAGCCAGACTTGGGAGGCTTCTGCCACGGGTGTGATGCCGCTGAGGAGGGATACCGGTGAGTAGAGTGCTTGGGAGAATGGGAGGGCGTTTACAACTTTCTGGATTGTCGGGGGCATAATATCCAGTGGTATTAGCGCGCCGCTGAAGAACAGGCCAATTCCGGTGCGGGCCATATGCAAGCCCCATACCTCTGTTGTATAGAAGGCCAGGCAGGAGAGTATCCAATCGAAGCAGAAGAGCACCGCGTGTCCCAGGAAGAGCGATAATAAAAACGCACCCCAGGTAGCGGTGTCAGTGGGGAGTTGTAGCCCGAAGGCAAACCATGCAATGATCAATAACGGTATCTTGGTTACCAGATTGGTCATCGCCAGGGTCAAGCTGCTGATATATTGTACCCCTTGGTAGTCCAGGGGACGGAGTAACTCCATGATGATTTGCCCGCTGGTGATATTGTGTCCAACCTCAAGCAGTAGTTGGTTCTCAATTAAAGGCAGACATACTTGGGCCAGGAGAATGTAGTTAAGGGTTTGTTGTAACACAAGCCCGTTAATCTCCTGCCCTTGGGCATACACAGCGCGCCAGAAGTAAGTAAAGATAGCCATCGTGAGTATCTGGACAAAGAACTCCATCCAGAACCAGATGCTATAAGCGGTAAGGAGCTTAGGTGACATCGCGCTGATGCCTAAATAAGCTCGTAGCCTACGTCTTAATTCAGCCGTCATACTACAACTTCCTCCCGTAAAGCCCCGCCGTAGATCTGCTTCACGATAGATGATAAGTCAGGTTCGGCCAATGAGAAATCAGA
>JAFGKB010000275.1 GCA_016928755.1 Anaerolineae bacterium
ATTAGCCGCCTGGTAAACACGTTGGGCCTGTTGGTACTTATCCAGAGCTTCTTTATAATGCTCTTGTTGCTCGTACACCTGGCCCAGTAACTCGAGTACTTCTCCCACTTTCGGGCTAGTGTGGCGTTGGTGGATTTGTAGGGCTTCATTGAAAGCGGCCTCTGCCTGGGCCAACTGGCCCCCCTTTAGCAACAATTGTCCTAGTGCTGTGTAGTTCTCTGCGGTGTATTGGCTATCTCCGATTTGTTGGGCTAATTCTAAACTTTTGCTGAACTTGTCATAGGCTTCAGCTTGCTTATTGGCCTGTAAGAAATTATGACCTTGGTTATAGAGGATGACGATTAAGGCCGTTTCATTCTTTAGTTCACGGGCTAATGTTTCCGCTGTTTGTCCGTAAGCGATAGCCTGTTCGGCATCCCCTTTTTGATAGTACAGCTTACTCAATTGTTGAAGAGTTGCGAGCCGCCGGGATTCATACCCCTGCTGAGTCTGTATCTTTAACGCGGTTTCAGTGGTGTTGATAGCCTGATCGTAATTACTTACTTGTTGGTAAAGCTGGCCCATAGCAAGCAATGTCTCTGCGGTGTGTTTTGTGTCTTCCAGGGCCGCAAAAGTATTGTAAGCTTTGGTGTATAGGTTAAGAGACTCTTTTATATGACCTTCATCGGCCAGCAGTTCGCCTAGCTTTTGCATCGTAATAGCGCGTTCGCTGCCTTTAAGGGTGTTGATATTTTGGACCAGTATCGCTTTTGCCAGGTCGCGCTGTTGCCACCTAGTCAGGGCCGGGTAGATAGCGGTTGTAATTTCATGGGCTTGTTTGACCTGCCCAATTTCAAACAAATGGTGTTGCCATGCCAATGCCCGGTTAATAGCCCACCGGGAGAGTTGCAAGTCTTGGGTTTGGTACACCCACATCCCCAGTACCCCTTCGCGGCTCCGTGCGAGCCACTCAACTTGTTCATCATTCCAGGTCGTGCTACTTTGCCTGATTGCTCGCTTACGCGCCTCTTCCAAGAACGGTGCGCCGTAATATACGGCGGCATGGACATGGGTACTGCGTTCTTGTTCCGGTTTCAGGTGTTCCCGCAAGTATTGCCGTACTGCTGCCGGGAATATGTAGTTGGCCCGGTTGCGTTCGTCAATGTGGTGCTGTTGGATAAGACCTAGAGATGCACAACTCCTCAGTAACTTTTTAGCACTATTTAGTGGAATTCCCAGAGCCTTATAGATCATATCTTCCCGAAATGGCCCGTTAATAATCGACAGGGCTTTCAAATACGTCTTCTCTTCTTCCGAGAACTGATTGTAAATACTATTCAGAAAGTATTGAATCCATTCTTCATGGGCACGAGGTATAGGGGTCTCTTTGGCACTAAATAATTTTTGTAGATCGCGCTGGGTTGATAGCCAGCCATTCAATAGCTCTAGTACCTGGGGATTCCCACTTATCTGGCGATAAATGGCTAACTTGTTAGTCAGAGATTCTTTGCCTAGATAGGGTTGAGTATTCATACATTGTACTGCATATCTTAACTTGAGTTCTGATAAACTCACGCTAGTTTTGCGGTCATGGGGGAGAGATTCCAGGGTATCCCAACTCTTACGTGAAGTGAAGATGTAAGTGGTGTTTGTATTTACGGCTAGTAATCCTTTTAATATATTTCCCATAAGCTTATTGGCTATCTTGCAGGGGCCTGCCGGTTCATGGACAAGGGAGAACCAGGCATCTAAACCGTCGAATAATACCAAGTAACTGGGGGTATCGACCATTTTCGCTGCTTGTTGGGCGCGTTCTTCTGCCGGGAGTTGTGTGTTAAGTAGTAACTTGGCGGCTTGCGTATGACCATGATATAGCCAAAAATCTGATAGCAATCCCAAAGCTTGTTCTGGATAATAGAGTTCTGTACAATGAATAACCAGCGTGTCATCAATCTTGGTGCCTGGATAGTGTAACAACCTTGCCGCCAGGGCACTTTTCCCCATGCCGGTAATGCCTTGCAAGGCTAAAGCCGGAATATGCTGTTTTATAGCTTCACGGGCTGCATAGAGTTCTGCTTGCCGTCCTCCCAGCGTGGCCGGTAGCGGCAGTGCTGTAGTGTTCCAAATATGCCGCCCACTGATGTTTTGTGCGATGATCGGAGTACCAGGATCAATAAGCTGCATAGATTTAGTTCTCTGGTAAAGCATCGGGATGCCCCAATCAAACCGCTGTTCGTATGGGGTGCGTTCATCATCGAGATCGTGTAGCGCTTTCCGTACCTGTTGTACAGCCTGGGACACGGTTGCCCCTTGGGCCAGTTTAGTGAACAGAACCCGTATAAGTTCTATAGCTGATTCGTCAACGAGACCCGCTTGCATAGCTAGAATAGTGGGAATATTGGCTTGTAGCAATTCGGTAGCGATATTGTCAAATGCATCTTTGGCATTCCGTCCACTATTCTGAGATGGATTTAGAATGAGCATTTGAGGCATACCCTTATCGTTTAATAGCGGGGCGAGTTGTTGGGCATCAATGAGGTCAGTTTGTCCATTGAGTGTCTCAAAACACAAAAAACCGCGTTGGCGTTTCCGCTGGTAAGTAGCATGTCCGATATAGTATAGGATGTGGTATCTCTGGCGTTTAAGCGTGGCCTTTAGAACTTCGATATTCGCTTCATCGGCGTAATCTACAATAACCTGCCCGGTTGCCCGTAGATCATTTAAACTCTCCTGTATAAGCGTGAGTTCCCGCTCGGCATCAACGACCTCTTGATCCTCTGGGTTAGAGATAATAATCAGGATTCTTAAGGGGCCGGGGGTTTTAGAAGTTGCCAGTGTGTCTAATTCTCCTAATACTCGGCTTAAGTGTAGCCGGCCTTCAAGATTTACGAATTTTTCCCCATCATGGAGATATTCCCAGGGCAGACTCCAAAGTGTGACGGCTTTGGGGTAAAGGGCTAATACTATATGTGCTTGGTCAGAGTAATTTGGATTGGTGTTCAGGAAGTTCTTGAGTACCTTACCATCACCAAATAGATACCCGTACAAACGTTGTCCATAGCGTATCAATTGATTCTCATCTATCATATCACTCGCCATTAGGCTGCCGGGGAGTGTTTCCTCCGGGTCCATAGCGCTGCGGTCTAAGAGCCAGAGAAGATTTCTGTGCAATTGTTGCGTGGCATTATGTTGGAAGCGGTTATTACAAATCTCCCGTCCAGTGTCTTGTTTTGTAACGGCTAAGAAATCATTGCCTAATTTGCGAATTTCAACGCGTAGCTCTGGGAACAGTTGTGGCATCTATTCCTCCTGGAATCTTTCACTTTTGTTTTCTCTTTAGCTTTTTACCTTCCAAATCTTTCTGGTGCCCTCGGAATGTCATACGTATTGGAGTTCCAGGGAACGGAAATAGTTCCCTAATCCGATTCTCCAGGTAACGTTGGTAGGAAAAATGAACGAGTTCGGGATCGTTGACAAACAGAATAAACATAGGCGGGGCTACTTCTGCTTGGGTAACGTAATAAACTTTCAGGCGTTTCCCGCGTTTACTCGGTGGGGCATGCTCTGCAAATGCTTGATGTATCATATCGTTTAACGTTCCGGTTGGGATTCGCTGGTAGCGTGCCTGGGCAACTTCTAAGGCTGTGGGCAAGACCTGGTTAGTCCGCGAACCTGTTAAAGCTGATATGAAAAGTACCGGTACGTAAGGCATAAACTTCAAATCGTAGCGGATCTTTTTTTCGTATTCCAGACGGTTCTGCTTCAGTTCTCTATCTGCAACATCCCACTTGTTGACCAGGATGACGGCACTTACACCTTGTTCCGCGATCATCCCCCCAATGTGGGCATCTTGTGCTGTGACATCGCCATCCAATGCATCTAGCATCAGCAAGGCCACATCCGCACGTTGTAGGCTGCGCGCTGAGCGCAAAACACTGTATTTCTCGATGCCTTGCTCGATTTTCCCCCGGCGTCGAATTCCCGCTGTATCAATCAGCACAATCTTTTGCCCTTCCCACTCAAATTCCGTGTCGAGTGCGTCACGGGTTGTGCCGGCTACGGGGCTGACAATAGCGCGTTTTTCACCTATTAACTGGTTAAGAAGTGAGGATTTCCCGACATTTGGCCGTCCTAAAATCGCGATGCGTAATACTTCTTCATCGGATTCCGTTGACGCTGTCTCTTCTGGTAATATTTCAACAACTTTATCCAGCAATTCACCAACACCATGTCCGTGAATGGCTGAGATGGGTAGTATTTCTCCCATACCGAGTTCGTAGAATTCGAAGGCTTCCTGGTCCCGGCGCTGGTTATCTGCTTTGTTGACGACCAACAAAACGGGTTTAGTCGTACGTCTCAGAATATCAGCAACTTCTCTATCGGCTCCGGTTAACCCACTGATAACATCTGTGAGAAACAGAACAACATCGGCTTCCCCAATGGCTTGTTCTGCTTGTTCTCTAATTAAGGGGATAAACTCTGCTGAGTCTTCCAGTAAGACTTCTCGCTGGTCTGGGCGGCGGCCGGCTGTTACAGTAGGTGGCTGGACCTCAATCCCTCCTGTATCTGCAACCAGGAACTGTCGCCCTTCCCATTCCGTTTCCGCGATAACCCGGTCGCGCGTGGTCCCAGGGATCTCACTGACAACCGCGCGACGTTCTCCGATGATACGATTAAAAAGTGTTGACTTGCCAACATTTGGCCGTCCAACAATAGCAACCAATGGCTTTGGCATAATTTCTCCGTTGTTATGTAATTAATGCTGATTTTAATTAAAAAAACCGGGATAATGTTTCTTTGTTGCTGTGTTTACCAAAAATCTCGGTTCTCCGATATTAACTTGGTGGATTTGATATGTATATAACTTAGATTGATCCTGGTTAAGCTTCTGGTAGCTGTTCTTTGTCCAGGATTGGGAGTACAAAAGTGAATTTACTTCCTTTTCCTAATGCGCTTTCTACCCAGATACGCCCCTTGTGTTTTTCAATAACCGATTTGACGATGGCTAATCCTAATCCGGTACCTTGGATATCTTCTGTTTCTGGCAATTGAACACGATAAAACCGCTCAAAGATTTTGGGCTGCTCATCAACGGGTATACCTATGCCATTGTCCTTTACTGTGACAATGATATGCTGCCCATCTCGGTTGGCCTCCACTTCAACTCTCCCACCCCGCCGGCTATACTTCACAGCGTTACTTAAAAGGTTTTCGATAACTTGGCGTAGCCGTCTCCGGTTTCCGCGGACATATAGGGGCGATTCGTTATCAAGATGCCAACTTAATTGTAGCTCGGCTTGCTCTATCGTAGGTACATAGGCCCTACAAGTGTGGGCGATAATCTCATCCAGGCGACAGGGATGCATTTCTAAATTGTAACCGGCTTCAATACGGCCAATATCCAATAAATCCGATATTAACTCTGTAATATGGGCCAGGCTATGAAGTGCTTTTTCAATAAAACTCTGTTGGGTATCGTTTAAAGGGCCGACCCGATCCAATAATTCTACATAGCCCTGGATAGTAGTCAACGGGGTCCGTAAGTCGTGGGAAACGGTAGAGACAAATTCAGATTTGAGTTTATCTAACTCTTTAAGGTGGGTGATATCTTGCATAATCATCACGCGCCCAATTTTTTCGATAAAGGTGAGTTGGGCATTAAAAGTCAGACTGTTTTCTAAAGCTACTTCGGTATGGACCACGGGGCCATCTTCTGGTGTTTGATTGAAGACCTCTACAACTGTGGGATGTTTAACATATTCATCCAGTGGTTTCCCTTGTGCTTCTGGTGGAATTTCAAATAGTTTCGCTGCCGTTTGGCTCCATAATATCAAATGTGTCTCATTATCTGTGACAAGGACAGCTTCTGAGGCATACTTAAGAATTGTCGTCAAGCGCATCTTCTCCGCTTCCACTGCGCTGAAGAGACGTGCATTCTCCAATGCTATAGCTGCAAAATCCCCTAGTGCTGAAAGTGTAAAAACCTGGTTCTCATTAAATTTCTTGCCCTCTTGCCGGTTCACAACCGCTAGTACCCCGATTGTGCCTCGTCCTGGAGCTTGTAAGGGGACATAGAGCAGGGATCGTACCAGGTAGCCGGTCGCTATTTTGGTATCACGGTGTAGAGCGGCCGGCCGGCCTGATTTAATAACTTGCCATGCAATACTGTCCGCAGCCTCAACATGGAAACGTTGCACAATGTTCTCACTTAGATTTTGCGCGGCCCGCAGGTAGAGCTTTTCTCCTTCTTGCAGTAAGATGAACCCCTCATCCGCTTGGGTTAAATTAACTGAAGTTTGCACCACCTGTGAAAGAATCTTATCGAGGTTAAGGGTAGAGTTTACAGATTTTCCCACTGTATAAATGATGTTCAGCTCTTGTAACCGGTCATTGAGTTGTTGGTTGGCCAGTCTTAAGTTATGCTCTAGTTTATCTTGTGAAAAGAGCGATCTGGC
>JAFGKB010000057.1 GCA_016928755.1 Anaerolineae bacterium
AAGGCAGACTCCTTCGGCTACGCTCAGGGTGACGGATCTGTTATGCCGTGTGCCGTTGAGACTTTCTTTCTGAACTGCCCCCCCGCAGTTGTTACTCAGTAGGAAATCTTACAACCTATGCCTTTCCAAGCACGGCTGCCAGCAGTGCCATACGGACGAACATACCGTTTTTCACCTGGCGGAAATAAGCGGCACGGGGATCAGAGTCAACAGCAGTATGGATCTCACCGACACGGGGCAAGGGATGCATTACAACCATCTTTTCCTTGGCCCGTTTCATAAGCTCCGGGGTGATCTCATAACAACCTTTAACTTCATCATACAGTGCAGGATCGCTAAAACGCTCTTTCTGAATACGGGTTACGTAAAGCACATCGGCATTCTCAATAACATCCGCTACATCATTGGTCTCACGTACCTTTATTTTACGATCAAGCAACTGATTCATCAAGTTCAAGGGCAAACGCAGTGTATCCGGTGAGACAAAACGCAAGCTGACATCATCATATTGCATCAGTAACCGGGTCAAAGAGTGCACAGTACGACCATAACGCAGGTCACCAACCATCGCAACTTTAAGCCCTTCCACACGCCCTAGTTCCTCGTAAATTGTAAACAAGTCCAACAATGCCTGGGTAGGATGCTCACCGGCCCCATCACCGGCATTGATAATGGGAATACCGGCAGCCTCAGCAGCGACCTGTGCCGAGCCAAGATCAGGATGACGCAATACGATTACATCTGCATACTGCTCTAAAGTACGAATCGTATCGGGCAAGCTCTCTCCCTTACTCACGCTGCTGAATTTCACACCCTGGGTAATAGGGATAACACTGCCTCCCAAACGTTCCATAGCCGCGATAAAGGAAGCACTGGTGCGGGTACTAGGCTCATAGAAGAGACAAGCTAACACATAGCCTTTTAGCAAATCGCAGGCCCCTACCCGTTCTACTAACTCGCGCATCTCATGCGCCCGATGAAAGATATAAGAAAGCTTCTCCCGGTTCAATTGGTCTACGGAAATCACATCCAGACCGGTCAGCCCGTTGCCCAAGGTCTCACGTTTAGGCATTGCCTCAAAATCAAACAACTTCGGTAAAGTCTTCATGTACTCCATAATTCTATCCCCTTTTATATACATAATCTACTTTCAAAAGATTAGTTACAACAAAAAGCCCGCCTGATAGCGGGCTTATGCTTATTACCATTAACACAAATTAGCGAGTATTCTTCCATTTTTGAAGACAGTATGGCCACGGAATTGGACCCAACGTATCTCCCCGGTGACCTTCATTCCTGAAAAAGGACTCCAACCACACTTGGTATAAAGTCCTGCATTAGTCAATGTGTGTTTATGCCCTAGGTCCACATCAACCCAGGTTTGCTCTTGATGAGGGAGGTTAAAGATACGCCGGGGATTATGGGCCATGAGAGCTACTAACCGCTCCAGTGTCAAACGTCCCTCGGCAACGGCGGTGAGCATTAAGGGTAAGGCGGTCTCTAAACCGGGAACACCGGGCGGGCTATCTGGACCGAGTTTTTCTTCCAGGGTATGGGGGGCATGGTCAGTAGCAATGCAATCTACTGTAGTATTGATATGCGCCCAGAGAGCATCCACATCTTGCTTCGAGGCCAGGGTAGGACGCATGTCGCCCAAAGTACCAAGCCGTGGAATATCAGCATCCGATAAGAAGAGATGGTGCGGCGTGACCTCGCAAGTGACAGGGAGTCCTTGCTCTTTGGCTTGAGCAATTAATTCGATCTCTGCTTTGCGGCTGATGTGGCAGAAATGGACCGGACGGTTGAAAGCCGCCGCCAGACCAATGCCAACAGCAACGCTGCGCCCCTCAGCATGAAGCGCAATCGGTTTATGGTGCGGCCAACGTTGGAAGCAAGATAGCAATGTGGACAAGCCGGTAATACGCAATGGGCCATAGGTCTGGTCCATATAGATCTTAAGTCCCACTGCATCCCGGCCTAAATCAGGCAGAGACTCCAAATGTTCTGGGGAAGCACCCGCATAAAGGTGTACATCGCATAGGCTCTGTAGATTGGCTTGTTGTTGCGCCTTATGCCAAGCAGCATAAGTTACGAGAGGGGGCTGTGTATTTGGCATACCCAGGATAGTGGTAAATCCCCCGGCGAGAGCAGCCGCCGTGCCTGAGAAAAAGTCCTCCTTGTGCTCACCCCCTGGAACGCGGAGGTGAACATGGACATCGGCTAATCCTGGTAGCCGTACGAGTTTCCCGTTCAGCACTAATCGCTCTTGCAAAATTATAATACACCCACATTGTGGTTGGTTGATAAGTTCCCAAACCCGCAGAATTATACACGATTAGTCAGGATTTGCAAGCCTTACCGAACAATAACTTCTCTTATCTGTTTTGCCAGGTCCAAGGCACGCTCTGGGGCATCCCCCACATAACCCTGGGCATCCAGGGCGCTCCGAATTGCATCCGCAGATAGATAAGCTTGCAGGCGGTGATCGGCGGTGAGTAACGCTACCAGGGGATTAGGTTGACCGGCTTCCACTTCCGCCCAAGCTTCCATCGCAATCTCGCGGAGCACTTCGTGCATCTCCTGGCGACTGGCCCCGGCTTTAACAAGGCGCATCAGTAGCGGCTCAATCCCGGCAAAAGGACCATAGGTCGCTAACGTGCGCTTAACAGCCATCTCATTAATATTTAGCCCGCCTACCAGCCGGGCCACCACATGCAACAATTCATCCATCGTCAGGAAAGCATGAGGCAAGATTACACGCCGATTGGCGGAATCATCCAAAGTGCGTTCTAGCAATGAGTTCGCGGCATTATCCCACGCGACACGGGGTAACTGGGCCAGGTAACGGGCCAGACTGTCCACTTTCTCCGCGCGGATAGGGTTACGTTTAAAAGGCATAGCTGAGGACCCCACCTGTTTCTGCCCAAAAGGCTCCGACCATTCGCCAATAGGGGGACTCTGCAATACCCGCAAATCCATAGCAAAACGGTAAAGGGTACTCCCTAAACCAGAAAGCGCGGAGAGCACAACCCAATCCTGACGGCGGGGATAGGTCTGATTCGCTACCGGCCAAGCCGGTAACCCTAGTTCGGCCATCACTGCGGCCTCAAATGCTGCCGGGGTAGTCTTCCCTTCTAATAAGAGAGCGTAAGACGCCGAGGTTCCCACCGCCCCTTTAAAACCTTTGCCACGCCATTCAGCGCTGACACGCTGCAAATCATGCCGGTCCATCAGAATATCCTGGGCATAGAAGGCCAACCGGTACCCGATAGTCGTCGGCTCCGCAGGCTGAAGGTGTGTAAAGCCCAGACAAGGGACGCCGGCCCAACGTTCGATCTGTTCCGCGAAAAGCTTGAGCAATTCATCCAACTGTTTCAACACCAGGTCAAGGGACTGTTGCACCTGGAGCGCGGTGGCGTTATCCCGCACATCCATTGAAGTAGCTCCCAGATGAATAATGCCACCACCCACAGGGCACTGTTCCGCAAATGCGCGCACCTCGGACATCACATCATGATGAATC
The DNA here is from genome assembly GCA_016928755.1 of Anaerolineae bacterium. Classification (GTDB taxonomy): domain Bacteria; phylum Chloroflexota; class Anaerolineae; order B4-G1; family SLSP01; genus JAFGKB01. The sequence goes on from JAFGKB010000057.1 coordinate 3,524, forward strand.
TCACGCTCGATAGCAAAAGCCCGGTCTAAGTCCACGGCGTGCATATGGACTTCTAAATCGGATACCTGCTCGGCACGCACTAAGCCGTAGTGGCTTTGCACCCGCGCTATAGCAACCCAAATGCGCCGCCATAACCGGCGCGTCGTCATTTCGCTCCAAATCTCCCGCATCTCCGGCGTACCATAGCGCCAGGCAAAGGGAGAAAGATACGGATCAGGGGTACACATACTCGACCTCCTAGGGATTTATAATAAGACAACTTAAATCCATCAAGCTAAATCTGTATTACAGAGATCGCTTTAACTCAGGTGGACGCTTATCGAAAACCTTTAGGGTCTCCCCCCTGAGTAGTTACTATATTCTACTCCCAAGATAAAGAAAATCTAATCTACGCCATAGCCAACGCTAAATAATGTCTATATTAAGTATAATTAGGGAAAGTGAATTACTATTCCATATGTAAGGAGAAAACATAATGAGCGAACACCATAAAACACCCTCAAAGGATCGGTGGTTTTTATTCGACCAAGAAGAAATTACGTTAGATGATTTCGATGCTCCAGGCTATATTTTGGATATTGGCGGAGGTGGAGAAGGAATCATCGGCATCCTCAAAGGCGAGAAGGTTATTGCTATTGACGGCAGAAAGGGTGAATTAGAGGAAGCGGCCGAGGGGCCACTGAAGATTGTTATGGATGCCAGGGAGTTGAAGTTCCTGGACAACACCTTTGAAACAGCAACCGCTTTTTTCTGCCTGATGTATGTTAAGGAAATTGCCGACCAAAAGCAGATATTTGATGAAGTTTACCGAGTTCTAAAATCAGGAGGAGAATACTTAATCTGGGACGTGAATATACCGGAGCAGCAGGATGAAAAGCGTGATATTTTTGTTATTCCTTTGAAGATTAAGGTTGCAAGCAAGGAAGTTGAAACAGGGTACGGGCAGTTATGGCCCCCGGAAAGCCGGCCTATGGCCTTTTATGTCAGACTGGCGCAGGAAAGTGGTTTCCGGGTTATGCAGGAGAAAGACCAAGGCCGGATTTTCTTCTTGAGATTACAGAAGCCTTAGTTTTTAAAGACCAGTTAACAACTT
>JAFGKB010000276.1 GCA_016928755.1 Anaerolineae bacterium
AAAGGCAGCGGTTATGTCATAACCGCTGCCTTTTACTGTTGTTGATTAACTTGGTTTAGAAAATATGGAATGCCGCGATAATGGGGGCGAAGAGTGAAGACACCAGGGACATAACCGTAATCAAGGTATTGAGGGATGGGCCGGCTGTATCCTTAAAGGGATCACCGACGGTGTCACCGACAACCCCCGCCTTATGGGCTTCTGAGCCTTTGCCACCGAAGTAACCGGACTCAATGTACTTCTTGGCATTGTCCCAGAGACCGCCCGCATTGGCCATCAAGAGGGCAAAGATAATACCGGTGAAGATTGCTCCACCCAAGAACGCGCCCAGGGCTTCTGGTCCCATAACGAAACCGATGAGCAAGGGTAAGACGACGGCCAGGAAGGCCGGCAAAATCAAAGAAGTGAGCGCGCCTTGAGAAGCCAGGCTGACACAACGCTCATAATCTGGCTCAACAGTCCCGGCCAGAATGCCAGGTTCTTCGCGGAACTGCCGGCGAATTTCCTCGATCATATCGAAGGCGTTATGAGTTACCGAGAGCATTGTCAGTGCACTGAACAGTGGGGGCGTTGTTGCACCCAGGAAGACACCGGCAATAACCAGTGGGTCCAATAGACTGAGCTTAAGTTGCACGCCCCCGGCGGCCATCTCGTGCGCAAATGCCGAGAACAAGGCCAATACCGTGAGTGCCGCGGCACTGATGGCAAAACCTTTGGTGATGGCCTTGGCCGTATTACCGGCAGCGTCCAAAACGTCGGCGGTGTCAATAACTTCCTGGGACATCCCGGCCATCTCGGCGATACCACGGGCATTGTCTACGATGGGGCCATAAGCATCGGAAGAGACAATCATGCCGCTTACAGAGAGCATACCTACTGCGCTGATACCCACACCGTAAACCCCACTCATCCCGGCTTGCTCTGCCAGGTAGTAGGAAACCAGAGTTGCGATGACAATACCGATAATAGAGGGGACGATGCTGATCAAACCGTAGCTAAAGCCGGTGATGATATTGATAGCCGCACCGGAACCGGAGACTTTGGCCGTCTCAACAACTGGGGGCCGGTCATCGCCGGTGAAGAAATCAGACGTAAAGCCGATAACAACACCGGTAATCAAGCCGGCCAGAGTTGCCCATAACACGCCGATGTTATAGCCACCGAGAAGCACTAAGGCCGTTGCCATTACACCGAAGATTACACAGGTAATAATAGTGCCGTTATTGAGGGCGCGCCCCGGTTTCCCATCTTCACCTACACGTACTAATTGTAATCCGATCAAAGAAGCCACAATCCCTAATGTACAGAGAATTAAGGGAAAAACCGTATATTTAACGTGTTCCGCTGCGTTGGGTAGTGAGGCTCCCAATAACATCACGGCCACTGTACTGGCAACATAGCTGTCAAAAATATCGGCGCCCATACCGGCGACATCACCTACGTTGTCACCCACATTGTCCGCGATAACGGCGGGGTTACGGGGGTCATCTTCAGGAATACCGACTTCTACTTTACCAACTAGGTCAGCGGCAATATCGGCGGTTTTGGTGTAGATACCGCCACCGGCTTTGGCCAAGAGTGCCAGGGTTGAGGCGCCGAAGCTGAAGCCGAGGACGATTTGTGGCTCGCGGGTCAGGGCATAGACAATAATCATACCTATAACTGCAATACCCACCATTGCCAAGCCCATTACTGAACCGGCCTTAAAGGCGATATTGAACGCGGGGTTCAGACCTTTTTCAGCGGCGGTGGCACTGCGCACATTCGCGGAGACGGCAATTGTCATCCCCATATAACCGGCGATAGCAGAGAAAACTGCACCGGCTATAAACGCCCCGGCCATTTTTAGACCATACCCGGGATCATTGTTGTTGATTCCAAAGACAATGGCGATAAGTAAGGCCAGTACAATGGATACCATAATAAGTGCCATATAGAGCTTTTTCAGATATGAAATGGCGCCCTGTCGGATCCATTCGGCGACTTTTTGTGCTTTTTCTGTGCCGGGGTCTTGTTTGTTAACCCATATATAAAGCCAGATGGCAACGCCTACTGAAGCCAGGCCACATACAATACCGATAATAAGCCAGGTTGTTTCGTTCATCTTCTAACTCCTTAAAAAATAAAGTTTAAAATTAATTAACACACATAAATAGGCCCTGGCCCATAAGGGCGTAGAGCCTTGTGCTTGTCTTGAAGTGGCTGCCGGTATTTCACGCCTGGCACGCCTGTCATACCGGCAGCCTTTGCGACTTACATATTAGCCGAGCGCCACCAGCGATAGTATTTGGCGCGTAATTCGTCTTTGGAGGGGAGAGGGAAGCATAATAGCTTCTCCTGGTTGCCCAGGAAGATGCCGCTCTTGATGGTGCGATAGGGGAAGGCTGCCGGGTGAATACGATCAACCATTTTGTTGTGCACTGTCTTGGTGCGTAGATCGACCAGACATTGGCGCAAGTGATCAATATTGTTGTAGGGTAGATCACCTACTGCACCGTATTCTGGATTCTCTGCCAGTTCACCTAGGCGTAACTCTACAAAACAAAGCGCAGGGATAGTGAAGAGCGTGGCCGGGGATTTGACTATTGAGTTATAGAACTCCCTTGGTCCAAGACTGCTCACAACTAAAGGATGCACCGGGGCTATTTCTTGGTACATATGTAGCCCGGCTGTGTCTTCAGGGCATCCCTCGCTAGGGTCTAATCCCAATACGCGCCCATCCTGAGTAACTAGGTAGAGTTTCAGGATGGCGTCCAAGGGAATCCGCTCTAATATCCGGTATACAGAGATATAAACAGATCGCTTGGGACTTCCATCTTCGTGAGGAATACAGCGTTTAAGCCCTTCCTCTATGGGAAATGCTTCATAACGGAAATCAGTGTCGATTTCAAAGAAGATCGCTTGCCCGCGTGCTTTCTTCTCGCTACCCACAGCATAATAAACTCCAAACTCCTCCGGGGTTAGCATAGAGGCAATCAAAGCTTCGGGCATCATGGAAAGATAAAGATGCTTACTCATTTGTGTTTCCCTCCTTGTTTGGTGGGTTAAATAAATATTGATAGGCCGGATAATTACCTTGTCTGAATCACTCAAATGTAGGTAAAAGCCAATCATAAAACATTATACCATAGATATACAATTTGTGTAGATAATTTATTATATATTAGTCTTATTTATTGGTCGGAGTGTGAGACCTAAATCACTTACTTGTTGTCGTTCCCCTTTTTTCTGTCCGGTTGGAATTTGCCCGATGCGTTTTATAATACTTAGAGTTTTTTCTATTCGTAAGAGTTTGATAAATAGAGGAGCGAGGAATTATAATGAATCGACGAATAACAGAATGGGCCGGCTTATCCCCCGTTTTGATGTTGGTGTCCGGTGTGTTGGCAACGTCTACGGGTTCACTGTTCATCCGTTTGGCCCAATCTGAGATGTCTTCTCTAGCCGTCGCTACATGGCGGATGACTTTGGCTTCGCTAATCCTCACTCCCATAGCTTTCAAGACCTGCGGTGCAGAGTGGAAAGTTCTACAGCGCCGTGATTGGGCCTTCGTGCTAGTTTCTGGCATCTTCCTGGCCGTGCATTTTTACACTTGGATTACATCTTTAGCTTTTACCTCCGTTGCTGCTTCGGTTGTCTTAGTCAGTACCAGTCCACTCTTCGTGGCCGTAATCGCTCATTTCTTTCTCAATGAGCGGCTTACCGGGAAAAGTATGGCGGGTCTTGCTGTGGCCCTTCTTGGTTCTGTCATTATTGCCTTTGGAGATATTGAGGTGGGGACCCATAATATTTGGGGGGATTTCCTGGCTTTGTTGGGGGCAATGGCTGTCGCTGTCTATATGCTTATCGGACGTAAATTGCGCTCCCATCTTTCACTCCTGGCTTATGTTTTCCCCGTTTACGCAACGGCGGCCTTGGTCCTTATGGTCACCGCTTTATTAAGTAGTACTGTATTGATTGGGTTCTCCCCTAATGGCTGGTTGGCCCTTTTTGCGCTCGCTATCATACCGCAAATTGTGGGTCATTCTTCATTAAACTGGGCCTTAGGCCATCTCCCCGCTACTTACGTCTCCTTGGTTGTCTTGGCGGAACCCTTGGGGGCAATGTTGTTGGTATGGTTGTTTTTAGGCGAGTCGCCTGTATTGACCACGTTGGCCGGCGGGGTATTGGTTTTAGCCGGAATTGTTCTAGCCAGCCGTCGTTCTGTTGAAAAATGAGGTATATATATGAATGTTGAGTTAGTGGATCGTATTCGTGGGTGTGTTGTTGGTGCTGCGATAGGGGACGCCTTGGG
>JAFGKB010000277.1 GCA_016928755.1 Anaerolineae bacterium
CGCACCATAGGCAGTTAATGTTCTTATGCTATCCTTAATTAACCATCGTTATCTCATTATTCAGGAATTAGGCTCAGGTGGAATGGGAACCGTCTACCTGGTCAAGGATACTCTGCGCAACAACCAAATACTGGCACTGAAGACTTTCTACATCGACACATTGGGCGAGAAAAGCCATGCCCAGTTCAAATCTGAATTTGAAGTTTTGGCCCAATTGCATCATCCCAATCTGGTAGAGGTCTATGACTTCGGTACTATTTCAGAAACCCAACAGTATTTCTTTACGATGGAATATATCCCCGGTGAGACATGGCAGGAGTTAGCCTCCAGACAACGCACCGGTGCCAGTACCGACTTCTACTGGTTATATCCCATTACTCTCCAGGTATGCCGGGCACTCCAATATATCCACAGCCGGGGGATTATCCATTACGACATCAAACCCGCTAACATCAGAGTCACGCCAGAGGGCCGCGTTAAGCTGATGGATTTTGGCCTGAATAAGCGCGTGGATATGCCAGACACAACGACCTCTCTACCCAGAGGCACACCGGCCTACGTAGCCCCCGAAGTAATACGCCAGGAACTTCCCGACCACCGGGCTGACCTTTACGCCTTGGGTGTAACGCTGTATGAAGTCACAACGGGATTACTGCCTTATGCAGGTAAAATGGGTGCGTTGGGTTCACAAGAAAAAACTGTAATATTTCCAGAAATACCCGGCAGGTCGATCCCACCAGAACTGAAAGAGACTATCCTCAAGCTGATGTCCAAAGCCCCGGCAGACCGTTATCAAAGCGCGGGGGAAATTATCCAATCAATGACCCGTTATATCAAGGTCGAACACATCACCCCGGCTATAGCGAGTTACCAGGATTATGTGCAAAACAGTAGCTTTGTTGGACGCGAGACTGAACTGACTTATCTCCAAAAACACTTGGCGCAGATGATCCAAGGCAAAGGCCATTTGCTGTTGATCACGGGAGAAGCTGGAATCGGCAAGACCCGCCTGATGCGTGAAATACGCCTGCGGGCACAGGTGCAACGGGTGCTGGTCTGCGAGGCTTTATGCCCGGAGCATGTTCAAAGTCCATATCAGCCCTGGATCACGGTATTTAAGCAGGTGATGGCACAATATAGAACCACGAATCCCCAAATTCTGCGCCAATTCGCCGGGGCCATTATCGGACTGATGCCGGAACTTATCGGAGCACTGCGCGCTGTTCCCATTACGGGCAAGATCCCCCAGGATAAACAACTGCTGATTAACTCCGCCACCGAGTTCCTGCTTGCCACTAATACCCCCTTGTTGATTATCCTGGATAACTTACATTATGCCGACGCTGAGACCCTGACTTTACTTACAAATATCAGCACGCAAATTCACAAAGGGCGGATGCTCATTGTGGGCTTATACCGGGATGCGGAGATTGGTAAAACCCATACCTTGCATAACCTGGAATCTCGCGCCCCCACACACCCGGCTTGCAAACTGTTACAGTTAGGCCCGCTGGATAACGATGCTATCCGGGCTGTCGCGGCTTCTATGTTAGGTATTCCTCTGGATAAGAGCGCGCAAGGGCTGCCGGAGGGACTGCTTCCCAGGCTGGTAGCGCAGACCGGTGGTAACCCGCTCTTTATTGAGAGTTTAATTTACAGCCTGGTAGAGCAACGGTGCCTATACTATGATGGGCACTTGTGGCGTCTCGATAGACAGAAGTTACCGGATACTCCGCTCACTATCAAGCAAGCGGCCCAACAACGCCTGCTGAAATTGAATCCAACCACTTTGCAATTTCTACAATGGGCCGCGGTGATAGGACAACAGCCGAATATAGATATATTGCAAGAAGTCAGCCAGATACCGGCCCAACAGCTTGCAGAACAGATTAGCCAAGCAACTCGGCATCATGTGCTGGTACAGGCTGGTGAGAGCAACCAGCCACGGTACCGGTTTAGTAATGACCAAATGCACCAGGTAATCTATGATACTCTGACGCCCCAGGAGCGGGCCAAACGCCATCAGTGTATCGGAAGCGCATTGCGTAACAATTACACTGAGAATGAAATCCTGGAACAGCTTGCCTGGCACTTTGAGCATGCCGGGGAGTTAAAAGACGCGCTCCAATATGCTAAGAAAGCGGGGGATAAGGCCCGGCGCATCTATGCGAATGAATCTGCTAGCCAGTATTACAGCAAAGCGCTGGAATTATTGCATGCCAACCAGGACAATGTAACGCCCGAAACCCACTACGATATTTTGTCCGGCAGGGCAGAAGCATACCGGCTGATGGGCAACCGTCAGGCACAACATGCTGACCTGGAGACGATGATCCGCATCTCCGCTCAAATGGGAGATATAGCCCGGCAAATTGAGGCGGTCAACCGGTTGGTAGAACTGGATAACTACCTGGGGAACCATACCGAGGCACGGCGTAAAGCTGAGGCGGGGTTAGAACTGGCCCGCCAAGTCCATGATGAGAAACTGGAAGCAGCCAGCCTGGATGCATTGGGAGAAGCTCTTTTCGGATTGGGAGAATTTGAAACGGCTTATGATGTTCACGAACAAGCCTTGGCTATCTGCCTGATCCTCAATGATCGTAAAGGTGAGGCCCATAATCTATGGCATCTTGGGCGGATAGCGCGGGTGCTAGGCCGTCTCGCGCAAGCCCAGGAACACCTTAAGGCATCGTTGGAGTTACACCATGCTTTGGGTGACCAACCGGGAGAAAATGATGCTTTGAACGAGTTGGGTAATCAGACCCAGGACCACCAGCTACGCCGTGATTACTATGAGCGTTCCCTGGAAATCGCACAACGGATGGGCGACAAGTACCGGATTGGACGGGCTTATAACAACTTAGCTATCACTTATCTGGCCTTGGGTCTTTATGACCGGGGGCGGAATTATGTGGAGCCGGCGGTTGAGATACAGCGAGAAACACAGGACCTCTCTAATTTGGCCTACTCACTGGAAACTCTGGGGCGCGTCTACCTGGAATTGGGAACTTATGAAAAAGCCAATGAGGTTTTCCAAGAAGGGCTAGTGCTTAGCCAGGATATGGGAGATCGTGGTGTCGAGAGTATCTATTGGTTTAACCTGGGATGTGTGAAACTGGCACTGGGTAACACCCAAGAGGCTGAGGAGTATTTACTCAAGGCCCACACTATGCAAGAAGAGATGGGGTTGCTCTGCTATCTTTATACGACGTTGGCTTGGTTAGGGATGCTTTATCTGGAGATAGGGAATTGGGAGACAGCAGATCGCTATACGGCCAGGGCGGTGGAATCCCTGCAAGTCGCCGGGCCGGGAGAATACTCCCCCCAGGAAGCCTGGTGGTTGCGTTACCAGGTCTTGAAAGCTATGCCCCCAGAGCTGCAAGACAACCGGTCAAATGATGCAATGTGGACAACGCTGCAAAATGCCCATGTGACGATGATGAACGGTATCACAACATTGCGAGATGAGGGGTTACGGCGCAACTACCTGAACAAGGTCAAGGTCAATCGTGACATTATCACCGAATGGGCACGCCAGCTTTCCAAGCGGGAACAGGGGACGGTGCTTAGCAAAGCGACTGCGGCAGTGCGTCAGGAAGCAGATGGGGACACAGAAGCACGAGTGCTCAAAGACCGTCTTAAACGGGTGCTAAATATCAGTGTGCGCATGAATGAGACCCGCGACGCGGCATCGCTA
>JAFGKB010000278.1 GCA_016928755.1 Anaerolineae bacterium
CGTTCGGAATGACGTGTTCCTCAACTGCGTTCGGAATGACGGGGAGTACCGGTTGCTCTGACGCGGACTTGGCAGTTCGCTTTAAGCTCCGTTAGTGGCCATGTCAGGCAGGTTACCAACTTGCCCTACAATAATCGCTCCCCGGAGACGGGGAGCGGAGCTAATTGTCTTTATATAGGACAAATTGGGAATTTGTCTATCTCCCCCTCACTTGTCCCTCTTCGATAACAGGTTTATACTAGGGGTGTTCCATATATAAGTTGATAGGGGGCGTCCTTTGGCTGATGAATACGCTTTCTTCGGTATCTTTATGGCCGTAGCCCTGGTCTTTTCCGTTGCGCCCATTATATTGGCCTGGTTTCTCAGTCCCAAGAAACTCAATCCGCGTAAACAGGAGACCTACGAGTGCGGTATCGAAACATTTGGTAGGACTTGGATAGAGTTCAAGCCCCAATACTACCTCTTTGCCTTGGCCTTTATGGTTTTTGATGCCGAGGCGGCTTTATTATTGCCTTGGGCTGTGGCCTATAATGCGCTGCCATTATATGCCGTGATCGAAGCTGTGATCTTCCTGCTTATTTTAGGCTTTGGCCTTGTGTATGTCTGGGCCAAGGGCTGGCTCCACTGGGTATAAATGCCTGCCTTTTAAGGATAATAAGGATATGCTTGAAATACTCCGATTTCTAAGTGATTTCTTTGTCAATGCCGGCGCGCTATTGCAACAGTGGTTCCACCAATGGGGGCTTTCTGCTGCTTGGTCCCGGGTTGTCTTGGATATTGCCGGCAGCTTAATCATCGTTGCGGTGCCCTTTACCGCTATCTTCTTCCTTATCTGGGTGACCCGTAAAGTTATAGCCCGCATCCAGGATCGCTTGGGACCCAATAACTCCGGCACCTGGGCCGGTCCTTTTGCGCTATTCCAGACTGTCGCCGATGCTATCAAGATTTTAACCAAGGAGTTTATTGTCCCCATCGGCGCCGATAAGAGTATTTTCTTTATCGCCCCGATCTTTGTTCTGCTCGCTGCATTGGCAATCTGGGTCGTCGTCCCCTTTGGCCCCTCCGGGATGCAAGGGGCGGATTTGAGTATTGGGATCTTCTATGTAGTTTCTATTTCCTCTTTGGCCTTGTTCTCTATCGTGATGGCCGGGTGGAGTTCGCGCAACAAATACGCCATTATTGGGGCTTTCCGGGGCGTCTCCCAGATTGTGAGCTATGAAATCCCCCAGGTTTTGGCGATTTTGCCCCCGGTGATGTTGACCGGTTCCCTCTCCATGCAGGATATTGTCATGGCCCAGGATATCCCCTATATTGTCTCATTGCCTGTGCCTGCATTTATTTTCCTGCTGGCGGTGCTTGCCGAGATAGGTCGCTTACCTTTGGAACAGGCCGAGGCCGATGCAGAGATTGTGGCCGGTTATTTTACCGAGTATAGCGGGATGATGTTTGGTGCCTTTTACCTGGCCGAGTTTATCAATAACTTTGCTGCTGGAGTTATCTTCGCCACTCTATTCTTAGGGGGCTGGCGCGGCCCGTTTGTGGAGCAGATACCGGTTCTAGGGGCGTTTTGGTTATTGCTAAAGGCTTTTTTGGTCTTCCTGATATTCTGCTTCTTCTGGGGTGCGATGCCCCGGTTGCGCATTGATCATATCCTGTCACTAAATTGGAAATTCCTGGTTCCCCTGGCCCTGGTAACATTGCCGGTATTGGCCTTGTCTAATAAGCTCCTGCCCTATATCGGTGTGACTTCGCCTTGGGGCCAAGCTCTCTGCCTGTTGGGTGTCAATATAGCTGTTGCCGCCGGTGCTGCTTGGTCCTTGACCTGGGTGGATGACTATGTCAACCGGCAGTCTGAGGAATTGCATATGACGTTTGTTATGCCGTCTGTCGCGCCGGAGTTTGGCGATCTGCTGGTGGATGGTGATGATCTTTTACAGGAGAGTTCTTGATGTTTACAGTTCCCCGGTTGCTCTTCTTATGTTTTGCCTTTATCGCGTTAGGATCTGCGGTAAGGATGGTGGTCGCGCACCAGGTCTTCCACGCTGCCTTTTGGCTCATTCTCTCTTTCTTTGGGATCGCTGCTCTTTATGTGATGTTAGAAGCTCCCTTTATGACCGGCTTGCAGCTATTCCTCTATATCGGCGGTGTAGCAGTATTGAATATTATGGCCATTATGGTCACCCGCCAGATGATGCACCCCCGGCGCACCGCTAATGATCCATTGACGGCTGCCTTGATGGCCTTTTCGACATTTAGCTTTATCCTGTGGATGATCTTGCAGTTGCCTTTCCCTAATGAGCCACAAGTTCCGGCCCCGGTGGGGAATTTGCCGGTGATTGGTGAGCTGTTGGTGGATGTCAACGGCTATGCGCTTCCTTTTGAGTTGGTGTCCTTGTTATTGTTTGTAGTTTTGTTGAGTGTGCTTTATCTGGCCAAGGAGCGTTAGGTTTAATGATCCCCTTATCCTGGTATTTGATGTTGGCGGCAGCTTTATTCTGTGTGGGCCTCTACGGTATGTTGGCCGAGCGACATCTGATTACGATGTTGATGTCTTTGGAATTGATGCTTAATGCTGTGATTCTCAATATGGTGGCCTTTGCCCGTTACCTGGAGCCACAGGCATTGCATGGTAAGACTTTTGCCCTCTTTATCTATGCCTTGGCGGCTGCTGATGCGGTGCTGGGCCTCGCACTTACCGTGTTGGTGTGGCGTAACCGGGACACGGTGGCTATTGACAAGATCAATACGTTGAAGGGATAGTATATCCGATTTAGGAAGCATAATTTGGAAAGCGTAATTCTATGATACTGAATCTGGCTTGGCTAATACCGGCCTTTCCTATGTTGGCTTTTATAGGGATTGCCGTGGGTCTTTATCGTTCTCCTAAACTGAGCACACGGCTGGCGGTAGGTTGTATTGCTGCGGCTGGCATGGTGTCCCTGGTTGTTTTTGGGGCGGCAGTTCTCCAATGGGCACATGGGCATAACCCTGCTGGCTTTCTCTTTGAGTCTGGCAGAATTCCTTGGTTAACTTCCGGGACATCGGTGATGACAGTGGGCCTCTATCTTGACCCCGTAAGTCTGCTGCTGCTCTTTATGGTTCCCCTGGTCTGCCTGATGATTTTTATCTACAGCATTGGTTATATGCACGGAGACCCACGAACCAGCCGTTTCTTTGCCTATATCTCCCTCTTTGCTGCCGGTATGTTAGGTCTGGTCGTCTTCGATAGTTTCTTGACCCTCTTTATCTTCTGGGAGATTATGGGCACCTGTTCCTATCTGTTGATCGGCTTTTGGTATGAAAAACCTTCGGCCAGGGCAGCCGGGCTGAAAGCTTTCTTGGTCACCAAAGTGGGTGACCTCTTCCTGTTATTGGGGTTGGTACTTCTCTATTCCCAGGTGGGCAGCTTGCATTACCGGGATGTGCTGGCTCCGGAAACTTTATCCCGGCTTGCAGCAACACCCTTTATGGGTTTAAATGTCTCTGTCGCTACCGTTGCGGCTCTGTTGATTTTCGGTGGGACGGTGGGCAAGAGTGCCCAGTTCCCTCTACATGTCTGGCTCCCGGATGCGATGGAAGGGCCAACGCCGGTCTCGGCTTTAATTCACGCGGCGACTATGGTCTCCGCCGGGGTCTACCTGGTGATTCGGGCGTACCCCTTGTTTGCTGTCTCGGAAGCTCTGGGAATCGTGGCCTTTATTGGCACTTTCACGGCGTGTTTCGCAGCTCTCATTGCGCTGGCCCAAGATGACATTAAGCGCGTTCTGGCGTTTTCCACCATCAGCCAGTTGGGCTATATGGTGGCGGCTTTGGGGATTGGGGCCTATATTGCTGCCGTCTTTCACCTGATTACCCATGCTTTTTTCAAGGCCTTGTTATTCCTGGCTTCCGGATCGGTAATCCACGGCATGGAGCACGGTCACCATCACACTTCGGCTCATAATACCCTGCCACACGGGGATTTTAACCCCAACGATATGCTCTTGATGGGTGGGTTGGCCCAAAAGATGCCCTTTACGGCTATCGCTTTTCTCAGTGGTGGCCTGGCTTTATCCGGCTTCCCGATTATCACAGCCGGATTCTGGTCAAAGGATGAAATCTTGTCCCATGCTTGGGGCCTGAACCGGCTGGTCTTTTGGCTATTAGCTTTGTCGGCAGCTTTGACGGCATTTTACACGTCCCGGCAGCTTTGTCTGACCTTTCTCGGCAAGCCCCGTAGTCCGGCAGCGGCGCATGCCCCTGAAAGTGTCCCTTCGATGACGGTGCCGCTGTTAGTCCTGGCCTTCTTTGCTCTGACCCTTGGTTGGGCCGGGATTCCTGAACACTTCCCGGTTATCGGGGGGCTTCTACCCAACTGGTTCCATCACTTTGTGGCCGGGGTTCCCCATAGCGAGCACTATATGGCAGTTGTCGAAAGTAGCGCTTGGCAACCTCTTGTGATAAGCATTTTCTTTGCTATTGGTGGACTGACTGCCGGATGGTGGGTTTATGGCCGTCATCCTTTGCCGGTAGGCGCGTCAGACCCTATCGCCGCAGCTTTGCAGCGTGTCCGGTTGGGGTGGGTTTACCAGGCACTTCAACGGCGTTTGTACTTTGACGAACTTTACCAGGCCACCTTTGTCGCCGGGGCCTGTTGGATTGCGGACCTCTTTGCCGACTTTGACCAGGGTGCGATAGATTGTCTGGTTAATTGGGCCGGTAGGTGTGTCAGCGGTACCTCGCATCTCACCGCGACCTTTGATGACCAGGCGATAGACGGTCTGGTTAATGGCGTGGGGAGTGGCGTCGGTGGGACAGGACAGCTCACAGCATCATTTGATGATGCGGCTGTAGATAATTTAGTCTGTGGCGTTAGCGAGTCCGGGTGTTCTATCGCGCTATTATTTGCCTGGTTTGACACTCATGTCTTAGACTTTTTTGTCAATGCTGGCGGGTGGTTTGGGCGTAATATATCAATATTTAGCGATCTCCTGGATCAGGGCGTTGTAGATAGACTGGTTCACACCCTTACCGAAGGTGTCTCAACTATAGGTCACCGCGCCCGCGAGGTCCAAAATGGTTTGTTACAAGACTATCTCTGGAATGCTTTATTAATGGTCTTATTATTAATTGCCGTATTAGTATTATACTAATCTGTGGAAGGGGGATGATTAAAATGCTGCATTTGCCAATTCTGACGATTACACTCTTTTTGCCATTGGTGGGGGCTTTATTGATTTTGATTATCCCTCGCAAAAATGAACCGGCTATTCAATGGCTGGCTACCGGCTGCGCGTTGCTCAGCATGGTGATGGGGATTATTGTCTGGGGTCAGGTAGCCCAGGGGGGACCGGGGGAGATGCAACTGGTTGAGATGCGGCCCTGGATCCCGGACTTCAATATTCATTATGCCCTGGGGGCCGACGGCTTGAGTGCTCCGATGATCTTGTTAACCGGCCTCTTGACTACATTAGCCCTTTTCTACTCATCCTATACAGTGCATAAGCGGGTAAAAGAGTACTGTTTTCTCTTCCTTTTGCTAGAAACCGGCATGATGGGCGTGTTTCTCTCTTTGGATATGGTACTCTTCTATATCTTCTGGGAGGTGGGGCTGGTTCCGATGTTCCTCTTGATCGGTATCTGGGGGGGAAAGCGGCGGGAATATGCCGCGATTAAGTTCTTCCTCTACACAATGGCCGGCAGCGTCTTTATGCTGTTGGCGATTATCGCCGTCTATCTACAGACCGGGACCTTTAATATCTTCGATGCAGCGCAGGCACAGCCCTTTGTCAATAACCCAACTTGGGCCGGTATGGCTTTTTGGGCTTTCTTTATCGGGTTTGCTATTAAGGTGCCCTCATTTCCCTTCCATACCTGGTTGCCAGATGCTCATACCGAGGCCCCCACGGCCGGTAGTGTTATCCTGGCCGGTATCCTGCTGAAGTTAGGGGCTTATGGCCTCATCCGTATCACCCTTCCCTTGTTCCCAGGCCAGTTCCGCTTCTACGTGTTGGAAGTGCCTATTATTCCCGTGTTGGCGGTACTGAGTATCGTCTACGGGGCTTTAGTTTGTATGGCCCAGTGGGATTTCAAGCGGCTGGTAGCCTATTCCTCGGTAGCCCATATGGGGTATGTAACGTTGGGTGTCGCTTCGGCAGCGGCTTCATATGGTGTGCCGTATGATTCCACGAGTTTAAGTGTGGCTGCATCGGGATTAAGTGGTGCTGCAATGCAGATGTTCGCCCACGGCATCATCACCGGGGCGATGTTCTTCCTCGTGGGGATGATTTACGAACGTGCCCACATCCGTGACTTGAAGGCATTTGGGGGCCTGGCGACCCAACTCCCGGTCTATTATGGTATTACGATGGTGGTGTCTTTTGCTTCCCTGGGATTGCCGGGGTTGATGGGTTTTTGGAGTGAGTTCTTTGTTTTTCGTAGCACCGTGCGTTATATTCCATTGGCCGCTTTTGTCGGTGTATTGGGGATGGTTTTCACCGCAGCCTATATCCTGTGGAAAATTGTGCAGTATCTCTTCCTGGGGACGCTGGATAAAGAGCGTTGGGGAGGATTGGCGGATCTAACGTGGTGGGAACAAGTCACCCTCTGGCCATTGGTCGTGATTATGATCTTCTTGGGCTTCTACCCTACACCTTTATTAGATATGTTTAATGCTGCGCTGACGACTTTATTGTTAAACTTGCCGTTGTAAGGTTGGTACTATATGTCATTAACTTCTTTGCCCGACCAATCCTTGATTTTTTTACTCCCGGAGTTAATTCTTCTGGGAGCTATTCTATTAATACTGGCTGTGGACCTACTGGCACCGGTCGCCCGGCGTTGGATTCTATATCTGAGCCTCTTGGGGGTGGTGGGGGCCGGTGGTGCTACGGTGTCCCTGTGGGGTGTGAATCGCCGGGTTTTCGCTGTCCTCTCGCTGGATAATTTTGCCTTGTCTGTTAACGTTATTGCCTTGATCGCCGTCGCTGTCGTGATTATGATTTCCAAGGACTATGCTTATACTAACGATAATCAACCGGCACTCTTCTACACATTGCTTCTCTTCTCCGCTATTAATATCTGTTTCTTGGGCGCGGCCACTAACCTGGTGATGATTATGCTCTGTTTCGACTTTTTGAGCATCGGGGCCTATATTCTGACCGGTTTCCCACGCGGTGACCTACATGCAAATGAGGCGGCATTGAAATACTTCCTCTATGGCTCAACCCTTTCGGCTGTGTTGCTGTATGCTATGTCCTGGCTCTATGGATTCACCGGCAGCACCGACCTTGTGGGTATTGCCCAGGGACTTCAGAATTGGTCGGTGGAAGCTATACAACAAGGGGGATCGCCATTGGTCTTTGTGCCGCTACTGGTTTTAATGGTCGCGGGTCTCTCCTACAAAGTAGCTGCGGCTCCTTTCCACCAATGGGCACCGGATGTCTATGAAGGCGCACCATTGCCGGTCGCCGCGTTTATCTCGGTTGGACCAAAACTCGCGGGGCTGGCACTCTTTGTCCGTGTGACCTTGGTCCTTTTCCCCGCCACCCTCCAGCTAGGAATGCGGTGGCGGTGGCCGTTACTGGGATTAATCGCCGTCTCTAGTATGACTTTTGGAAATCTGGCTGCTTTGTGGCAAGATAATATCAAGCGGTTGTTGGCTTATTCCAGTATTGCCCAGGTGGGGTATATGCTTATCGGGATCACCGTTGCTTCCGAAGATGGCATAGCGGCGGTGCTCTTCTATATGCTGGCTTATGTATTTGCGAATTTAGGTATTTTCACGGCGATCACTATTTACGAGTCTCAAACCGGCGCGGTCAATATCGGGGATTATGCCGGTGCTCATAAGCGTGCTCCATTTCTGGCTTTCGTAACCACTTTCTGTCTATTGGCCTTAGTGGGGTTTCCTACTACAGGAGGATTTGTGGGCAAGTTAGGACTTTTTGCCGCAGCTATTAAGGGTGGGTTGGGGTGGTTGGCTCTCTTAGCCGTGATTAATAGTGTAATCTCACTCGCTTACTATTGGCGCGTTATCCGTGCCATGTATTTTACCCCCTTGTGGACTGAATCCCCTGTAGAAATCTCCGGCATATACCAGGTTGCTCTTGGTGTCACATTAGGGGGGGTGCTGTTTCTGGGATTGTTACCCCAGTTTGTACTCCCTTTATTCCAGGCCGCTGCCCATGTCTTCTTCAGTCATTAAGATGTCTGACTTCTGTGATTTGCTTTTATAAGAGAAATAACTATAATCTACATTGGTCGCGAACTAAATAACGAAGCGCGATAGTATGATTTTAGTTAGATAATGAGGAATAATTGTGAACCAAGAAACTGTAGCTCGTATATTGTCGATAGAGCAACGAGCGACGCAGGTATATGATGATGCCCGTCGTCAATCGGCGGATATTATTAGTGGGGCGCGTAAGTCGGCTTCTTCTGCAGAGGAGAAGATTTTGACCGCGGCCCGGCAAGAAGCTGAACAGATCGTTGCTAGTGGACGTGAAGCAGCAGAATCAGAACGTGCCCGTATTCTTGAGAAGGCGGAGGCTGATGCCCAACACCTGGAATCCATCGCGACACAACATTTTGATGCTGCGGTGCAGTACGTGTTGGACCAGGTTATAGGCAGTTAGCAGAGATGTCACCTAGTGGTGTAACGGCTTACGCCCGAGTCCACGCCACAGTGCGCGCGCTATATTCCTATATGTTGACTTTCCCTATGTGGGAGTCACTTATTCAAGCACAGGACTTTGATGCAGTTTTAAATCTGTTATCAAAGTCCATCTATGCTCCCTATCTTGAATTAGACCGGCATTTATTAACTCCCCGCCGTGTCGTTTACCAGATTCGTCGGCACCTTGCCGATGTCTATGAGAAACTCATCCGTCTGACCCCACAACCCGGCAGCCAACTCCTCCAACAATTGTGGCGGCATTATGAGGTTGATAACCTCAAAGCTGCATTGCGCGGGGTTGAGACCGGTGCTTCGTGGGATGCCGTGTTACATCTGTTGTATCCGATGTCCAAGTACATTACGGTAACCGCCGAGGATTTGGAGCGCGTGGTCCGCAGTCGTGATATGTTCCAGGCTATCGAATCTATTTCTCATACCCCTTACTACGAGACTCTTGTCCATGCCTTGTCCCGTTATCGTACTGAGAAAAGTCTGTTCCCCCTTGAAGTTGCCTTGGATTTGACCTATCGCCGTAGCTTATGGGCGAGTATCTATGAACTCAGGGGTGCTGATTTGGAGCATGCCTTGCGTATGATCGGCACACCTTTAGATATAGATAATCTGCTGTGGGCTATTCGTTATCGTGTCTTCCACCATCTTTCCGAACAGGAAATTATCAACTACACATTGCCAATGGGATACAAAGTTCAAGATGCCCATATCCGGGCCATCGCAGCCGGGGATAATCTTGCCGAGATTGTCGCCCATATCTATCCCGGTTTGGAAGGGTTGGAACGTCTAAATCTCAACCCGCGTGAGGGTGTCGCTATGTTGGAAGTTGCCCTCCAGCGTCGTTTCATAGACTTGTGTAAATCGACATTTATCGGTAATCCTTTTAATATCGGCATTCCGGCAGCCTATTTATGGCTCAATGAACACGAGATCCGGGACTTAACTGTCCTAGTTGAGGCCAAGGCTTCCCATACCCCCCTGGATATCTTCTTACCCTTACTGGAATTCTATCCTTTATTGTCCAGGAGTACGGATTAGTAAGGTGGGTAATGTTTAATGACGCTAGGACGAGTTTTATTTATGGAGCTGTTTAACTTAATGCTGGGTAAGATCCCAAAGTTGGTGCGAGTATGTTTCGATCCCAAATAATGAGTAAAGTTGAGCTAATCGTCCCGGAACGGGACGTTGTACCGGTAACCGAAGCTCTGGCGGCCTCCGATGTGTTTCATTTGGCCAAGTCTAACCAGGTTGTGGCGGATGGTGCTGCCCGGCATGCTAATGAATGGCACGAGCGGGCGACAACATTTATCACTCTTGAGCAGCGTATCTTAAATGTGATGAAGTCCCTAAATGTAGATGAGGGCTTGCCACCATCAGAGCAACTCCATTTAATTGGGTCTAATGTAGCACTACGTGATATTGAACTCCTGGAACAGGAGGCAGAAGGCCCGGTTCATGAATTTGAGGCCGCCCAATTGAAACTGACCCAATTACAGCGTTATTTAAGTCAACTGGAACCTATTGCCGAGCTTGATGTGAATCTGGGAGACTTGCGCAATATGCGCTATACCTTCGCCCTTATCGGTACTATCCCGGTCACAAACATAGACCGTTTGCAGAGCAGTCTGGAACATATTCCATTTGTTCTGGTAACTCTGCGCCAGGAAGACCACCTGGCGGTGGTGGTGCTCTTTGGTATGCAGCGTGATGCCGCAATCCTCAATCGTGCTGCCCGTAGTGCTTATCTCAATCCACTTCACCCCCCAAAAGGGTATCGGGGCACTCCGGGTGAGGCTATCGCGGCTTTGAAGGACAATATCGCCCGGACTCAACAACGGATTATGGAAAGTCAGGCCTCAATCGACCGCATTCATGAGACCCGTATCCGTCATCTACGGCATCTCTTGTGGCGTATCCGTGCCAGCCGTAAGCTGGTGGAGACTATTGCCGAGTATGGCCGCTTGCGTTACACCTACTTAATCACCGGCTGGGTTCCAGAGTGCAAATTGGAAACATTGCAGGAAAAGGTGGCGGAAGTCTCTGACCAGGTGGTTATTGAGACCAGCCCCCCATATGCAGATGAACGGGTTCCCGTCGTATTAGATAACCCCTCATTGTTAAAATCTTTTGAGGGACTGGTGACTAACTACGGTTATCCAGCTTATGGTGAATTAGACCCCACTCCCGTGGTTGCTCTTACTTATCCCTTAGTGTTCGGGATTATGTTTGGCGATGTGGGACATGGTCTGTTCTTGTTTCTCTTAGGTATTCTTTTGCTCAGTGGTGCGATCCGATCTTTACGCAAGCTGGCGGGTATGGGCGGGATTCTTATCGGTTGCGGGATCATGGCTATGATTTTTGGTTTCCTCTATGGCAGCATTTTTGGCTTTGAGGAAATTCTTCGTCCGCTATGGATTAAACCCCTTGAGGATATCATGGATATTTTGATTGCGGCTGTGGTTGCCGGTGTTGCCCTATTGAACCTGGGTATGCTCAACCATATTGGCAACGCGGCGTTGTCGCGACAATGGGGGAAGCTATTCTTCAGCCATAACGGTGTTGTCGGGATGGCTTTTTATTGGTCTTTCATTGGCTTATTGGTCGGGAGTCTTATTCCCGACATGCCCATAAGCGCCTCTGTCTTTGGTATCTTGACTGTAATCACCGGGGGGCTGGTGGCATTTTCTGAGATTTTTGAGCATTTAGTCGATGGCCAGCGTCCCTTAATCGAGGGCGGCGTGGGTACTTATGTGATGCAGGCTTTCTTCGAGTTATTTGAGGTTGTTATCGGACTATTGAGTAACACCCTTTCTTATATCCGTATGGGGGCTTTTGCCGTTGCTCACGGTGCTCTAAGTCTGGTTGTGTTTATCATAGCCGACATCGTCAGCCCGGAGAAAGGTCTGGGTTATTGGGTTGTCGTTGTATTGGGGAACCTATTTGTGATTGGTTTTGAAGGCATGATTGTTGCTATTCAGACGTTACGCCTGGAGTATTATGAGTTTTTCAGTAAGTTCTTTTCTGGTGGGGGAGAACACTACCACCCCTTGAAATTAATATCAGAAGAAGGAAATAAATCTTATCAGGAGGCATAGAGATGATGGTTGTAATAGCTTTATTAGCTGGACTTTTACCCTTAATTCCTGCGATCATGTTCGCATTGAAACGCCGGAGCACTGCTCCGGGAGAAATTACCCGTGAGTTAGCATTTGGGCTTAGTGGTATCAATATTGTGGTGGCCTTAATGGTTGTGGGCTTAGGCATAGTATGGTGGTTCGCCCCATCGGCAGTCTTTGCCGCCGGTGTGTTCCAGGAAGTACAGAGTGACCCCTATGTTACCCTCGCGGCGGCCTTGGCCGTCAGTGTCGGTTCTATTAGTGCTGCCTATGCTGTAAGTACTACCGGCTCTGCTGCTGTTGGTGCTATTGCGGAAAAACCCGAAGTCTTTGGGCGTGCTCTTATTTTTGTAGGTCTTGCCGAAGGTGTGGCTATTTACGGCTTGATTATTGCTTTCATGATTTTGCAGAGGTAGAGCAGGTCATCGTAAATTATGAAACCGCTGGTTATAGGCAGCCAGGATGCTGTTTGGGGGTTTGCGTTGGTAGGCTTGCGCGGCCAGATTGTGGCAACTGAGCAAGAGTTACTACAAGCTCTTGATAATGCTCTGGGTGATAAAGAAATTGGTATTGTATTGGTGACTGAGGATGTGGCTAATTTAGCGCGCCAACGTGTCGATATGCTGATGGCCCATAGCGCCACCCCGTTGGTGGTTGAAATTCCCGGACCGGGAGGGCCATCTCCTGACCGGCCACCGCTTAGTGAGATACTGCGTCAAACCATTGGTGTCAAAATATGATTATACATAGGAGTGATTATCACTCTTTCTGGGGGGAAATATGGTAATGCAACACAGCCAGCCCGCTCATGGGGGGGATGGTGTTCAACAAGGACGGCAGACGTTCGCTTCACGTGGTCGCCGGAATGATATTGAAGCGCTTGAGGCTGCAATTATGGCCGAGGCTGAGGATGAAGCTCGGCAGATTCTTGATGAGGCACATTTGAAGGCCAAAGCTATCTATCAACAAGCTCAGGCTAAGGCCCATGAGGAGCGCGAGGCCCTTCTATCGCAGGCCCATGAAGAAGCCGCTGCTTTACGGAGTGGGACTTTGGCGACGACGCAATTGGAAGCACAGACATTAAAACTTCGTCGCCGGGAAAGAATATTGGATCAAGTCTTTAATGAAGTTTCTAAAAAGTTAATGACTATGCTGCAATCACCATCTTACCAACAATCAGCTTATGGCTTGTTACAAGAAGCCATAGAACATCTAAATATCCAAGAGGTAGCGTTGGTTATCCTTGCTGATGAACAGACCCGTACCTTGTTGGGTGTAGATAAATTAAAGGAATTGGAAGCCCAGTATGGTGTAAATTTACAGTTTGGGGAGCCTCTAGCTCAGAGTACCGGCGTTATTGTCCAGACAACAGATGCACATCGCCGGTATGATAATACATTGGAGGCCCGTCTGGCACGTAAACACGATGTGTTACGTGCTTCTGTGTACCGCATCTTAATGGGGGAATCTCTATGACCCAATCCGAGAGCCACCTGATCGCCCAGGTTATTTGGGTCAACGGCCCGGTTGTGCGTGCTCGTGGTTCTGAGCATGTGGGGATGCTTGAGGTGGTGGAAGTTGGCGATGAACACTTAGTAGGCGAGGTCATCGGATTAGAGCGGGATATTATTACCATCCAGGTCTATGAGGAAACCGCGGGCCTCCATCCTGGAGCACCGATCTTCGGTACTGGGATGCCGCTCTCCGTTGAGTTAGGCCCTGGATTGTTACAGAGTATCTTTGATGGCATCCAGCGGCCTCTTCCGGCGATGGAACTGCGCACCGGCTCTTTTATTGGGCGTGGGGTTAAGACTTCTGCGCTTGACCGCCATAAGAAATGGCAGTTTTCCCCACAGGTCAATATGGGAGATTTGCTCAAGGGCGGAGATATTTTGGGCATAGTCCCGGAGACCGACTTAATCGAGCATCGTGTAATGATGCCCCCTAATATATCAGGGGAGCTGACATGGGTGGCATCAGAAGGTGCGTATACTCTCAATGAGCCAATCGCTCGTATCCGGACACTGCACGGCGAGGAACCGCTTACACTGCTGCAACGTTGGCCTGTGCGTCGTCCCCGTCCTTATAACCGGCGATTGCCGCCAGATGAGGTGTTAGTCACCGGGCAGCGGGTATTGGACTCGTTCTTCCCATTGGCTAAGGGGGGGGCGGCCGCTATCCCCGGTGGATTTGGGGCCGGTAAGACGATTACCCAACACCAGATCGCAAAGTGGAGTGATGCAGATGTTGTGGTCTACGTGGGCTGCGGTGAACGGGGCAATGAGATGACGGATGTATTGCAGGAATTCCCTGAACTGACCGATCCTCGCAGTGGTCATCCCATAATGGAGCGCACAATCCTCATCGCCAATACCTCCAATATGCCGGTGGCGGCCCGTGAAGCCAGTATCTATACCGGTATTACTCTGGCGGAGTATTATCGCGATATGGGCTACCATGTGGCGATGATGGCAGATTCCACCTCACGTTGGGCAGAGGCCCTGCGGGAGATTTCGGGCCGTCTTGAGGAAATGCCGGCAGAAGAAGGTTATCCCGCCTATTTGGCCGCTCGTCTGGCCGGTTTCTATGAGCGCGCCGGGCGCGTGCTAACCCATACCGGTAAGATCGGTTCCGTAAGCCTGATCGGTGCTGTCAGCCCACCGGGTGGTGATTTCTCAGAAGCTGTGACACAGCATACCCGCCGTTTTACCCGCTGTTTTTGGGCCTTGGATAAGACGTTAGCTTCTGCCCGGCACTTTCCGTCAATTAACTGGTTGTCGAGTTACAGTGAGTATGTAGACGAGGTCACGGGCTGGTGGAAGGCGCAAGGCTTTGCCTCATGGCATAAACTGCGTGAACAGGCACTTGAAATCTTGCAACATGAAAGCCATCTACAGCAGATTGTTAAGTTGGTTGGGCCTGACGCGCTTCCAGATGACCAACGCTTAATTCTGGAAACAGCTCGTTTGTTGCGTGAGGGTTTCTTACAACAGAATGCCTTGGATGAAGTGGATTCCTACGCGACCCTTGAAAAGCAGTTCCGCATGCTGGAACTACTTCTTGAATTCCATAACCTCGCCAATCGTATCGTGTCCAAGGGGTGTCCTATTGTTGTTATCCATGATCTGCCGGTAGTCAATATGTTGGTGCGTATGAAAACCACTGTGCCTAATGACCAAATGGATCAATTTGATAAAATCCACCATGCTCTAAATGAGCAGATGGATCAATTAGCGAAGGATTACGTATGAGCGGGATAGAAGAGGGTGGTGTTAAACAAGCAACTCCCCATTTGTTCGGGGGACAAGAAGTAGCCGGCGCGTCCCGGATAGAAGGCCCCATTGTAGTCTTTGAGGGGGTGACAGGCATCGGCTATGATGAAGTCGTCGAAATCATCGACCGTGAGGGTCGGGTCCGCCGTGGCCGGGTCCTAGAAGTCGGTGAGAATATTGCCGTTATTGAAGTCTTCGCCGGCACCACGGGCCTCTCCATCCAGGATACCAATGTGCGTTTCCTGGGCCACTCGATGCGGTTACCGGTCTCCGTGGAGATGTTAGGCCGCATTTTCGACGGGTTGGGACAGCCGATAGATGGTGGCCCGGAGCCGATGGCCGAATACTGGGCCGATATTAACGGTGAGCCGATTAATCCCACGGCCCGTATCTATCCCCGTGATACCATTCAGACCGGTATCTCTGCTATTGATGGGATGAATACCTTGGTCTTGGGTCAAAAACTACCTATTTTTTCCGGTAGTGGTCTGCCCCACGACCAATTGGCGGCCCAGATTGTACGGCAGGCCAGAGCACTGATTTCTGATAGTGGAAACGAACCTGATTTCGATGCTGCCGATTCTGATAACCTTGATTCCGAGGGGACACAGGCTTCCGATTTTGCGATAGTTTTTGCGGCATTGGGGGTTAAGCATGACGTGGCCGAATACTTCCGCCAGTCCTTCGCCAACAGTGGCGCACTAACCCGCGTGGCTATGTTCTTGAACCTGGCCGATGACCCGCCAATGGAGCAGCTCGTGACGCCCCGTGCCGCTTTGACCCTCGCAGAATTCCTGGCTTTTAAAAAGGATATGCATGTTCTGGTCGTCCTTACGGATATGACCAACTATTGTGAGGCCCTGCGCCAGATTTCTAATATCCGTGGTGAGGTTCCCAGTCGTAAAGGATACCCCGGTTATCTCTACAGCGACCTGGCCGCACTTTATGAGCGCACCGGTCGTATTAAGGGCAGTAGCGGGTCCATCACGCAGTTGCCGATTTTGACAATGCCCAATGATGACATCACCCATCCTGTGCCGGACTTGACCGGTTATATCACCGAGGGGCAGATTGTGTTGAGTCGTTCACTTTTCCAACAAGGCGTGTATCCCCCTATCAGCGTTTTACCTTCGTTATCGCGTTTGATGAAAGATAGCATCGGTGAGGGTCACACCCGTGAGGATCACGCGCATCTCTCTGCCCAGCTTTACGCCGCTTATGCCCACGTCCAGGATACCCGCGCATTAGCCTCGGTTATTGGCGAGGAGGAGTTAGCCGCTATTGACCAATCCTACCTGCGCTTTGGCAAAGCTTTTGAGCGTGAGTTCACGGGGCAGGGGAAGACCGAGAACCGCAGTGTGATTGAGACATTGGATATAGGGTGGAAGGTCTTGTCCACGTTGCCCCCCTCGGAGCTTACCCGGGTGCGTCAGGAAGAGATCGATAAGTATTACGGGAAGAGTTAGCTATGACACGGTTGAATGTTGCCCCGACGCGCAGTAACTTACTGGATATTCGTGATAGTCTTAAGTTGGCGTGTGAGGGGTATGAGATTCTCGATAAGAAACGCGAGGTGCTTACCACTGAGCTGATCCATGTAGCCCACGATGCCACGGTTCTCCAGGAGCGTGTGTGGAAGCTATTGGAGGAAGCTTATGGTGCATTGGAGGTCGCGCGGCTGACGATGGGGCGTGAGCACCTGGAATGGGCCGCTTTGTCGGTCAACGAAAGTATTGAGGTGCGGATCCGTCCTCATAGTGTGATGGGGGTGGTTATACCTGCTGTTGAGGGTTACGGAGCACCCCCTGAAATGCCTTATGGGCTAGGTAATACGTCGGTCTCTCTCGATGAATCTGCCGCCCGCTTCCGTAAGGTTTTGACCGAGCTACCGGCCCTAGCCGAGACTATGACCACAGTCTGGCGGTTGGCACGTGAATTACAGAAGACTCAACGACGTGTCAATGCCCTAAAGTATATCTTTATCCCGCAATATGAAGAAACCCTGGCCTTTATTGAAGCCGCCCTTGAGGAACGTGAGCGTGAGGAAACTTTCCGTCTCAAGCGGATCAAGTCCAAAGTCAGCCAGAAGCCTTCTATCGGGCCGGAGACTCATGAATATTCACAGCCTACCCGTGATGCATCTGGGGGCAAATCGGTTATCTACCATGATACTGGGGATGGTCGTCTTACCTCCTCTCGTTTTTAAGGTTTGCGTTAGTTTTAGGAGAAAATAAAATGCCTTTTTTGGATGCTGAATGCTTGGACGTAGAACCACAAGCGCCATTTGTGAAAATTCTGATTCCTCTGGATGGCTCTGATGCGTCCATCAATGCTGGGCGCGTTGCTATCCAAATTGCCACAAAACATCAAATACCGGTGATATTTCTTTATGTGGTGGATAGTGGCATTGTCGAAGAGATCGTTGATACGATCAATAAATCGCCGGAAGCCGTGCACCACGAGCTAGAGGAAAAGGGCCGCCGTTACCTCGACTATATGGCCCGGATGGCTGAGGCCCGTTGCCTTAAAACTAAAAAGGTCATTCGCCACGGTATCCCGCACAATGAGATCTCCGAGCTGGCTCGTGAATTAAATGTAGACCTCATCGTTATGGGAAAGGTGGGTCGCCATGTTCTGCGGCGTGCCTTAGTGGGTAGTGTAACCGGTCGTGTGGTAGAGTATGCCCCTTGCTCTGTGCTAGTGGTCAAGTACAATGGCTCCAGGCATTAAAGCCTGAGTTTCCAGGATTTAAGAGGGTGTTCCCCCTCATACTTTTATTCTTGTGGAGTCTGTATTTTACTATGTTCTTAAAAGATCTACTTGCTGTTCTGCCCTCAACCCCTATGGGTATTGTGGGAGAGATAGAGGTTTCTGGCATTACAGAAGATTCCCGGCAGGTTAAGCCGGGTTTCCTATTTGTGGCTGTCCCAGGTGTGAGTGTAGATGGTCACCGTTTTATTGAGGCCGCTTTAACATCCGGTGCAGTTTGCGTGGTTGGTCAACAGCCTGTTGAGTCTTTACCCATACCCCCGGGCTTCCCTTATGTCGAGGTTCCTGATTCGCGTATTGCTTTGGGCTGGTTAAATGCTGCATGGCGGGATTTTCCTTCGCGCAAGATGATTATGGTGGGGATTACCGGTACTGATGGGAAGACGACAACCACCAACTTGCTCTACCAGATGTTAACGGCTGCTGAATTTAAAACCGGGATGATTAGCACGGTCAATGCCCGTATAGGTGACCAGGATTATGATACCGGCTTGCATACCACAACGCCACCGGCGCCTGATGTCCAGCGTTATCTAGCCCAGATGGTGGCAGCTAATGTAACCCACGCTGTTTTGGAGACTACTTCTCACGGTCTGGCTCAGCAGCGGCTCGCCGGCTGTGGGTTCGATGTGGCTGTTGTTACCAATATTACCCATGAACATCTTGACTACCACGGAACTTGGGAAGCTTATAGAGATGCCAAAGCTATGTTATTTCGTGCTCTTGCTAAATCCCAGGCCAAGGAAGAGCAACCAAAAATAGCTATACTCAACCGGGATGATGAGCTATCTTATGCGGCTCTAAAAGATATCCGCGCCGATTGGCAGATTTCTTACGGTATTGAGCACGATGATGCTGATCTCACGGCTCATAACGTCCAGTTCTTGCCCGAAGGTATTCGCTTTATGTTGCATAGCCCCTGGGGTAATGCTGAAATATGCTCCTCATTGGTCGGTGCTTACAATGTGAGTAATATCCTCGCGGCTGCTTCCGCTGCGTTGGCCCTGGGTGTTTCACCAGAGCTGGTGGCGCAAGCTGTTCTCGCCTTCCGGGGCGTTCCCGGTCGTATGGAGCGTATTGATATGGGCCAGACATTTACTGCCATCGTTGATTTTGCTCACACCCCCAATGCCCTGCGCCGCACGCTTGAGACGGCGCGGCAAATGGTCTCGGACTCAGGCCGGGTCATTGCTGTCTTCGGCAGTGCCGGTCTGCGGGATAAGGCTAAGCGGCGTATGATGGGGGAGGTGGCCGGTGAACTGGCTGACCTAACAGTACTTACTGCTGAAGACCCTCGCACAGAATCTCTGGACGTTATCCTGGCGGAGAGTGCTGCCGGGGTTGAACAATACGGGCGACAAGAGGGTGTGGATTTCTGGCGTGTGCCTGACCGGGGGGCTGCTATCCGTTACGCTGTGAAGTTGGCGCGACCAGGCGATATTGTGTTGGCCTGTGGTAAAGGCCATGAGCAAAGTATGTGCTTTGGCGACATCGAGTATCCCTGGGATGACCGCGAGGCTATGCGGTATGCGCTTCGGGGCGAGACATTGGACGTGCTGCCCACAGCTATAGCTTAGCTGTGGAATGTGAGATAGGTCCGGTTTACTATGCTGCCTTATAACCTGGCGTTAGTTCACGATTGGCTTAACCAATATGGCGGGGCCGAGCGCGTACTAGAGCAACTTATGGACTTCTTCCCCGGCACCCCTATGTATACCAGTATGTACTGGCGTGCCGGGATGCCTCAACTATACCAGGATTGGGATATTCGCACCACGTGGATGGATCGTTTGCCGGGTATTTACCACCATCACCAGGTCTACTTTCCCTTTTACGCTTTGGCTTTTGCGCGGATGGACCTCAGCCGTTCCGGGTATGATTTGGTTTTGACCAATAAAAGCGGCTTCTGTCATGGAGTGCGCACCGGCCAGACTCCGCAGCTTTGCTACTGCCTGGCTCCTACCCGCTATGTATGGGAGTACGAGGCTTATGCCGCCCGTGAGCAAATTCCCGCACCGGTTAAGCTGGCCCTGCGCCCTCTAATCGCGCTTTTACGTCGTTGCGATTATGCTGCTGCCCAACGGCCCAATACCCACTTTGTCGCCATCTCCACGGAAATCCAGCAGCGCATTCAGCACTACTATAACCGTGACTCTGTGGTAATTACACCGCCGGTGGATACCCGGCGTTTTTCGCCTGACGTTGAGCACGATGATTATTATCTCATTGTCTCCCGGTTGATTCCTTATAAGCGGATTGATTTGGTCATTCATGCCTTTAACAAATTGGGTTTGCCGTTGTTAGTTGCCGGGTCCGGGCGGGATGAGGCTGCGCTGAGAGCACTGGCCGGTCCAAATATTACGTTCCTGGGACGTGTTCCCGATGCTGATTTACCCCGGTTATTTGCCCGTTGCAAGGCGTTTATCTTTCCTGGCCTTGAGGATTTCGGTTTGACGCCGGTTGAGGCCCAAGCCGCCGGGCGTCCGGTCATTGCCTATGGAGCCGGTGGAGCACTGGATACAGTAGTTGCGGGGATAACCGGTACCTTTTTTTACGAAGCTACACCGGAGTCACTGGCCAAGGTTGTATCTGATTTTGATGTGGATGCTATTGACCCTCAAGACTGCACTCGGAATGCAGAGCGTTTCTCCGTAGAGCGTTTTAGAGCGCAGATCATGAGGGCTATTAGTGGCTTAATCGAGAGCGGGGACTTGGCAGTCCCCTTGGAGTTAGGGTATCATTAGCTCGTTGCGGACTGCCAAGTCCGCAACTACCACGGCATAGATTCCACTTCCCATTCCGGGAGCGTTGTCCACCAAGGAAGTGTGCCATAGGAATCGCTGATAGCAGCGGATGAATACATTTCCAGCATGCAGCCATACCAACTGAGACCTTCTGTCTTCTGGAAGTGCCACCACTCAATATCGAACCAGGAGTTGCGCCAGTTTGATAGGGCGTTGCGCCGTTCCCACCCGTAGTCTGCCGCTATCATTGTGAAATCTACATAATACCCTTCCGGTATGGGTTTTAATTCGCCCCCTTCCATTGCTGCTAG
Source organism: Anaerolineae bacterium (assembly GCA_016928755.1). Lineage (GTDB taxonomy): Bacteria > Chloroflexota > Anaerolineae > B4-G1 > SLSP01 > JAFGKB01. The sequence goes on from JAFGKB010000278.1 coordinate 20,881, forward strand.
TCCCCCATTATTGCGGGCATGGAGGCTCCAGGGAGCTGCGCGCAGCGGCTCTCCCATACTGCCATCCTGTTCCTTGGCCTTGATATAAACGCGCCAGAAGGTCACACCACCGACTTCCTCCTTGACCAATTCTATCCGTCCATCGCCCAGGTAACCTTGGTTGATGTCCACTGCCCGTCCGCATACGTGCCAGGAAATCCGCCCTTGGCCGGGACGTGGCGTGTGGTTCATCACGCGGTATGAGTCCCCAAGGATAGAGAGATAATCCCATCCGGTCTCTTCCTCGACCCGGCGGCGCATAGCGTTGTAACTATCGTTAACCTTATCGCTCAGTTGCTCATTCCCCCCGTTAACATTGGGTAACGTTACTAACTGGTAAGTAGTCACCGTATTGGCATTTAAGAGCAGTTCAGTGTACAGTGGCGGCTCTTCCTGTTTCATTTGTGCCCTTAACCGGTTAACCATTTCTGGCCGCAGCGGTGTTTCTGTCCATACCGGCTTTTCCAGCCAATCGTGGGTACTATATCCCTCTTGGGCCATTGCCCACCCGGTCTTGTTACTGGCCGCGATAAGATAAGAGGTGTTGAGCTTGCGTGAGATAAAGGCCATCGCCTGGCCGTCGGGTGACCATGCCGGTTGTCCACCAGAACCAAAAAGGATCGGGCGTAACTCCCCGGTGGTTAATGCCTCCCGGTCAAAAGGCAAAATCCATATGGTCTCATCCCCACTATTGCCGGCAGAGTAGGCCAGGTAATCACCTTGGGGAGACCAGGTCGCGTAATCTTCGTCCTGGTCAGGTGTGTGAGTTAGATTGACAACTTCCCCATTATCCAGTGAGATAAGATAAATGTCCTTATTCCCCTCACGGAAAGATGTGAACGCTATGTGCCGCCCATCGGTAGACCATGCCGGTGCATAATCCGGCGCGCTATCTGTGGTCAAACGATGGTGTTCTTTCCCGTCCTGGCTAATGATGTTTATATCCAGGTTGCCGTCCTCATAACACTCATAAGCCAGCCATTGGCTATCTGGTGACCAGGATGGCCCGGCTTCATAGTGCGGGGTGCGGGTCAGCCGGATGACGGTATTGGAGGTCATATCCATCAGGTATAGGTCCCAGTTTCCGGCCCGGCGCGAGGCAAAGGCTAACCATTGGCCATCGGGTGACCATGCCGGGTCGCGGTCTTCTGCCGGGTCATAAGTCAAACGCAGGACTTCTCCTGCATCCTGTGGCAGCAAGTAAATATCACTGTTGCCATTATGGCGCATTGCAAAAGCTAAGGTTCCCCCACTGCCCACCGGGGTGGGGATTGGCGTTGGGGTGGCGACATCTGCTCCCGGCGTTGGTGTGACTACAATAAAGCGGTCCTGTCCTTCACCGGGTATTACTTTGATAATCTGTAATTGGGATATGAATATCCCCACTACGATAAGTAACACCAACCATACAAAGGGCGGCCAGTTAATGGTCTTTGGCTGCAATAACCAATCAAATATTTTTATAAAGAAATCCTTAATTTTACCCACGTTATAACCTTTCCTAAACTACAATAAACCACGAATTGCTTTTAAAGTCAAATACCAAAAGTGCTACGGGTGCGTTGCCGAATTAGGCTAAAACTGTATAGCCAAGAATATCACACCCGCTTCCTGGCGTTCTTGCGTTTATTATATTATCACGTTATACTAATTCTATTCTTGGCTCTCTTAGTCTAAACAGATTAGGGAGTTTCTTCATAACGGTGACATTGTACCTACTTATACCTATTCAGTGGTTAAAAAGCTAGGTTTAAGCGTTTTTCATCAGACTTCAGTAGGAAAACCGGATTTTCGCTGGAGTCTAATTCAGTATTAGAAAGGAGCTTAGATAAGTAAGTATTGAGCAAAAACCTGAAGAGAGTGTATTAAGCCCCCGTTTAGAAAGTGTTGGTTTATTTGTCATAAATTTCCAGGAGGTTAGTAAACAATGTCAGAAAAATATATTCTTGTTATTGATGAGGGTACTACAGGTACTCGCGCATTGATTGTCGCTCACGATAGTTCTATTAAGGCTCAGTCCTACACTGAGTTCACCCAGTACCATCCCGTACCAGACCGCGTTGAGCATGACGCGATGGAAATCTGGGACAAGACTTTGGATATGGTGAAGAAGTCTTTTGCGGAAGCCAAAATTGAGCCGGCTGATATTGCCGCCATTGGTATCACCAACCAGCGCGCCACTACGGTGGTCTGGGATCGTGTGACCGGTGAGCCTATTACGAAGGCTATTGTCTGGCAGGATACCCGCACTGCTACCTTTATCGAGACAATCCGTGAGGAGTGGGCCGAGAAAGCCTATGGGCACACCGGATGGGCCTTGGCCCCGGTTTATTCTTCTTTGAGCCTCTGGTGGATTTTGGAAAATGTACCCGGTGCACGGGAACGCGCTGAAGCCGGCGAACTGGCTTTTGGCACTATTGACTCCTGGCTGATTTACAAGTTAACCGGTGGCAAAGTTCATGCTATTGCCGCTTCGAATGCTTCGGTTACCGGCTCCTACGACCTGTTGGCGGATGAGTGGTACAAGGAATGGCTGAGTTTCCTGAATATTCCCCTCTCGTTGTTCCCTGAAGTAAAGGATGACTCCGGTGAATTCGGTGTCACAGATGCCGGACTCTTCGGCGTTGAGATCCCCATTGGCAGTGCCCTGGGTGACCAGATGGCGGCTTTGTTTGGGCAGGCATGTCTGGAACCCGGTACTGTAAAGTGTACCCACGGCACCGGTACCTTCCTGGATATGAACATCGGGCCGAATGTAGCGATTTCCCAAAACGGCCTCAATGCGTTGATTGCCTGGCGTATGAACGGCGTCACCATTTATGGTCTTGAAGGCTATGCAGCAGTTACCGGTTCTGCCGTCCAGTGGCTGCGTGATGGTGCTGAACTCATCGGGGAATCCGCCGAAACCGAGCCACTGGCCACCAGTGTGGAGGACAACGGCGGCGTTTACTTTGTCCCTGCCTTGACCGGTCTCTCTGCCCCTTACTGGGATTCATTCGCCCGTGGTATGATTATTGGTATTACCCGTGGTACCAAGCGCGCGCACCTGGTGCGTGCCACCCTTGAGGGTATTGTCTATGCGACCAAGGATTTCTTGGAGACGATGCGCAAGGACTCCGGTGTTGATATTACCTCGATTAAGGTCGATGGTGGTGCGGCGCGCAATGACTTCCTGATGCAGTTCCAGGCCGATATGCTGGATGCCGAGGTCGTGCGCCCGGTTAATCCTGAATCCACCAGCCTGGGTGCAGCCTATCTTGCCGGTTTGGCTGTAGGTTTCTGGAAGACCCCTGAAGAGTGCTTCGCGGGTCAGAAAGTAGACCGCATCTTCAAGCCGGAGATGCCGGCAGAGAAACGCGACAAGCTATATGCCGAATGGACTAAAGCCGTAAAACGCTGTATGGGTTGGGCCAAATAATAACATTGTTTAAATCCTCAATTCACGCCCGGTCATTTGGCCGGGCGTGAATATTTAATCTTGGTAGGCCAATGAGATTTACACCATTAACGACAAAATTACATATCCCCGTGTCCCGTGAGACCCTGGTCAAGCGACCGCGTTTAATTCAGACTCTGAATCGTAGCGTGCGGTCGAAACTGTGCTTGCTCTCTGCCCCGGCGGGATTTGGAAAAACGACCCTGCTGGCCGCTTGGAGCCAGCGCAGCCAATGGCCTGTGGCTTGGGTCTCACTGGATGCGATGGATAACGATGCGTTGCGCTTCTGGTCCTATATCGTGGCGGCATTGGACAAAGTAGAACCCTGTGTGGGACAACACGTTCTGC
>JAFGKB010000058.1 GCA_016928755.1 Anaerolineae bacterium
AAACTGCGTATTGTTAACGTAGTAACCTGTCATATGCCCCCCAGAAAAATGGGGGGCTTTTTTGTACTTTCATTGGGGGGAAAGATGATAGAACTACCTCAAAATCTGCTTGCCCAACCTGATATAGCGGTCACCCGCGAGTGGCTTGTTACCAATGGTATTGGCGGCTATGCTTCCGGTACAGTTGCCGGGATGTTGACCCGGCGTTACCACGGATTGTTAGTCGCTGCCTTACGGCCGCCGGTAGAACGTACCCTGCTGCTTACTAAGTTTGACGAGACCGCAACTTATAGAAATAACACCTATGCCCTCTTCTCTAACCGCTGGCGAGACGGTCAGGTGGAGCCGGAGGGGTGTCAATACCTGCAACGCTTTCACCTGGAAGGCACTGTGCCGGTCTGGACTTTTTCCTTTGCTGATGTCGTACTTGAAAAACGTATCTGGATGGAACCGGGGTTTAACACAACCTATGTGCGCTATGACCTGTGCCGGGCATCAGAAAACCTGACCTTGGATCTCAAAGCCTTGGTGAATTACCGTGACCATCACGGAAACACTCATGCTGCAGACTGGGAAATGCAGCTTTTGCCCGTGGAACATGGTCTCTTAATATTGGCCCGTCAAGACGCTGTTCCCTTCTATATCCTCAGTTCCGGTGCCAGTTTCCGGTTAGCGCATACCTGGATTCACGATTTTTATCTGGACATTGAGGCGTACCGTGGCTATGATGAGTTGGATGATAATCTCAATGCCGGGGTTTTTACGGCGGAACTTGCTCCTGGTGCCGCCTTGACCCTGGTTGCCAGCACCGACCCCGCGCCCAACCTGGATGGCGAGACGGCTTATATGGAGCGCCATGTATACGAAATTGGGCTGGTGGTACAAGCCGGTAATCCTGATAACTCCGCAATCCACCAACTTGTCCTGGCTGCCGACCAGTTTATTGTGCAACGCTCCTTACCCTATGATATGGATGGTCGGACCATTATCGCCGGTTATCCTTGGTTCACCGATTGGGGCCGTGATACAATGATCAGCCTCCCCGGTTTGACCCTTGCCACCGGACGCTATGCTGTGGCCCGGCGCATTCTCTTAACTTTTGCCCATTTTGTGGATCAGGGGATGCTGCCCAACCGTTTCCCCGATGCCGGTGAAGCGCCGGAATACAACACCGTTGATGCCACCCTCTGGTACTTCGAGGCAGTGCGCGCCTATTATGCTGCGACAGAAGATAAAGGGCTGCTACAGGAACTCTTCCCCGTGTTGGTTGATATTATTTCCTGTCACCAACGCGGAACCCGTTACAATATCCACGTCGATCCTGTTGATGGCCTGCTCTATGCCGGTGAGGATGGTGTTCAACTGACCTGGATGGATGCCAAAGTCGAGGATTGGGTTGTGACTCCGCGTATCGGCAAACCGGTTGAGATTAACGCCTTGTGGTTCCATGCCCTGCTGACAATGGCCGAGTTTGCCCGTATCTTAGGTGAACCGGACGTGCCTTATACCACTGCTGCGGAGTGTGTTGGTGAGAGCTTCTCCCGCTTCTGGAACCCGGAGCTTAACTGTTGTTATGATGTCTTGGATGGCCCGGATGGGGATGCTGCCGCTATCCGTCCCAATCAGATATTCGCCGTCTCATTACTCCATAGCCCCTTATCCCCGGAACAACAGCGCGCTGTAGTGGAGGTCTGTGAGCAACATCTTCTTACCCCTTATGGCTTGCGCAGTCTGGCCCCCGGTGATGCGGCGTATATTGGACATTATGGCGGTGACCTGCGTACCCGTGATGCCGCTTACCACCAGGGAACCACCTGGGGGTGGCTTATCGGGCCATTTGTCACGGCTCACCTGCGTGTCTACCAGGATAAAGAGAAAGCTTATGGTTTCCTCCAACCCTTGCTCAAACATCTCGAAACCCACGCTGTAGGCAGCCTTAGCGAGATCTTCGATGGTGATGCCCCGTTCACACCTCGTGGCTGCTATGCCCAGGCCTGGACCGTCGCCGAATTGCTGCGTGTTTTACGCCAGCTTGAGAGCCGGTAGTATATCTATTATTCGCACATTTGCTCCTTCCCAAAATCATACTAAAATTTGCCCTTGATAGGCATCAACATCTGACATCATTTTGAAGGGGGAAACTTAACGTGAAAATCGCTGTCTTAACTGGGGGCGGGGATGTACCCGGTCTTAACCCCGCAATCAAAGCCCTGACCTACCGGGCTATTGACGAGGGGCATCAAGTTATCGGCTTTCGCAAAGGGTGGGCCGGTCCTCTGAATTACAACCCATCCGATCCGGAAGATTCTGCTAAATGGTTCATTGAACTGGACAAAATAAACACCCGTCGTATTGACCGTGAGGGCGGTACTTTCCTTCATACCTCACGCACCCATCCGAGTTCTGTCCCGCTTGAATATATTCCAGATTACATCAAGCCCGACTTCCCGGAATCTAAAGAGGGTGATATTCTCGATTTGACCCCTTATGTGCTCAAATCCCTGGCCGCTTTGGAAATAGATGTTATTGTTCCTATTGGGGGTGAAGATACCTTAGGTTACGCTGCCCGTCTCCACCGCGAGGGTTTTCCTATTGTGAGCATTCCTAAAACAATGGATAACGATGTCTTCGGCACCGATTATTGTATTGGCTTTTCCACTGCCGTCACTCGCAGTGTGGCTTTTATCAACCAACTACGTACTTCTATCGGTTCACACGAACGCTTGGGCGTTGTAGAACTCTTTGGCCGTCACTGTGGGCAGACGGCAGTCGTCTCTTCACTCTTGGCCGGCGCAGATCGTTGCCTTATCGCCGAAGTCCCCTTTGACCCGGAGCGTCTGGCCCATTTGGTCATGGAAGACAAACGCCATAATCCCAGTAACTATGCGATTGTGGCGGTGTCTGAGGGAGCACATCCTATCGGTATGGAAGTGGTACAACGGGGTGAGCCAGATGCCTATGGTCATCGTAAATTAGGCGGTATCGGTATGGTCGTAACCGATCTTCTGAAAGAGTATACCGGAGAGAATACCATCTACCAGCAGTTAGCCTATTTGATGCGTTCTGGCCAGCCTGATTCGCTGGATTTGATGGTTGCTGTAAATTATGCTAATATGGCGATGGATTTGATCCAGCAAGGGCTTTTTGGCCAAATGGTAGCA
>JAFGKB010000279.1 GCA_016928755.1 Anaerolineae bacterium
CTGAAGTGGACGAGCACAAAGCGCACGCAGATCGGTCACCAACTTGACTAAGCCCGCCCATTCTTCTTCTGGGTCTAGTCCCACAGATAGACTATCACCAAGGCGGCAGCGGAACTCGAAGATCTCCGGCAGTGTAAGCCATAAGCGCAGATAGGCATCCCGTGCAGCCATCATCTCCACAGTGCGCCCCAAAGATTCAGCCCAAGAAAATTCAGCAGGATAAAGAGTATCTTGTAACCAATCCAAGGGCTTATGTTTGAAGAGAAAACGCAGACGTCCGTGATGGTAGATAACCTTTTCGGCATAGCCTATCTCTTTAATTGATGTCGATTCATAGTGGGTTAAAACAGCATCCGGCCAATAGACGACCCGCAATCCGGCTTCACGAACACGATAACACCAATCGGTATCCTCAAAGTAAGCCGGGTAGAAGCCCTCATCCAGGGGGCCAACACGTGCCAACGTAGAACGCCGCAGAGCCACACCGGCAGCGGTGACACACTCCAAATCACGCGGCTCATCATACTGTCCCGCATCATCTTCATAACGCCCAATGTGTTCAGGGGTGCCACGGGCATCGACAATATAGGCCCCGGCATGTTGGATACGGCCATCGGGATACAACATCTTACAGCCGACCATCCCTACGGTAGGATCATCTAGGGGAGTGAGCAAGGCCGCCAGCCAGTTTTCGTGGACAACGGTATCCTGATTTAGAAGTACCAAGGCAGCGCCCGAAGCAGCCCGCAGACCTATATTATTGCCACCGGCAAAGCCCAGATTCTGGGAATTACGTATGAGTTGTACCTGGGGGTAGTGCTCCGCGACAAAATCAGCAGAGCCATCTGTAGAACCATTATCAACGACGATGACTTCGAAATCCAGTGTATCCTGTTTGAGCACAGAATCCAGGCAAGGACCCAGGTAATCAATGCCATTCCAGGCAACGATTATAATCGAGGCTTTCATAAATCCTCCTGATTCCCGGCGGCCTTTGTATCGCTACGGGAGAAGCAAGATTCACCGCAGAGACGCAGAGGGCGCAGAGTGTTTTAAGGTTTTAACTGTGACCACCACTTCATCAAGCGCATAAAACGGCCCTGTTCGTAACGAGCAATCAGATCTTTTAAACGTGCAATCTCAGCATCTTTTTCACGAAGAGAACGGCGGAGTTCAAGAACAACAGCAATCTCATCCTGGCTTAATTTAGCATTCTTTAAGACATCTTGCACACGAGGGTCAGACAATACTGAATCACTAGCATTAGCTAAAGCACGAACAATATAGTCGCGAGCATGAATATTAGGATCAAGAGATGTAGCTAATATTTTAGTTATCCTCTCTTCATCAGACATCGGTTCAACAATACGCCACTTGCCTAATCTATTAAGAGGACGTTTAGTTGCAAGATAATCAACACAAACTTCTGGTTGTAGTAAGTCAACTGATTGAGTTGGAATAAGTCGTCCTGATTCTACTAAATAACATTGATAACCAAATTTTTCTAACGATGCCATCAAACTCTCAGGAGTCTCTCCAAAGTAGTTTAGTGTATGCCCATTTGACTCATAAAGTATAGTTGGTGCATCATCCCCCGCAAGTAATTTCGACATACCTTGTATAGCGGAAACCTCAGCACCTTCGATATCCATCTTGATAAAGTCTACATTATTCCAACCAATATCAGATAACAAACTATCCCCTGTAATCGCTGGAACAGAAATTGTGGGAGCATCCAGATGAGGATTAGCTACAAGACCATAAGGCCCCGCTTGAATGAATTCCAGAGTTCCTTCATGATCACATATGGCAGCAGCGACAACCTGGATATTACCAAAATTATTTTTTCTAATAGACTCTTTTAGTAAAACTAAATTATTAGAGGCGGCTTCAACAGAAACCACATTATACCCATACGCTGCAGAAAAAAGCGAAAAAGTACCAATATGTGCTCCTAAATCAAGTACATTTTGACCAGGCTCCAACAACTCAGTTATTAAATAAAAATTCTTAGGGAACGAATGAATTCCCTGTACTATTGCCTCAGTTATAAAATCTTTCTCATTACTGTCTATATAAACATAAAAATTGGTACTCTTATCAGCTATAAGTTGATAACTTGATGCGGAAATAGTCTTTCCTCCCTCAACTACCAATTCTTTCATATCAGCCACCATTCCTTTTCTTAAATTCATAGAGTTCTCCCTCCATACTACATCATTTTGAAGCACTCGCTAAATCCTTTGAATTTCACAAGTCACACAATAAATAATAAAAATTATCTATAAAAAATTAAACCAACTATAATTTATATCGCAAGCCTGACAACCACTTCATAAAGCGCATAAAACGGCCCTGTTCGTAACGCTTTACCAAGTTCTGCCAATGGTCACGGTCTTGACTCAAGGCGTCCAGTTGCGAGATATAATAAGGATTGCCAACGCGCTCACCTACATCCGCTGCACGTCTTGGCTCCCGGCAAAACTCAACTAACGGTTGGGCAGCTTGCTGCCACGAGAGTTGCTGGCGTGCAGCGGCAAACTGGGATTCCAGAGATAAGGCCGGCATATCGAGAAGTTGCAATATAGCGGTGGCTACACCTTCTACATCCCCATAATCCACGACTACGCCCAAATGGTGACGCGCGACCAAGTCACTGGTCGCATCCCCGCGCGTTGCTACAACCGGCAACCCCGCCCAGATATAGTCTAGCACACGGCTGCGAAAAGCCAATTGGGTTTCCAGGGTATCGTGATGCAACGTCAAAGCCACGGCAGTCTCCAAGAGAACATTGGGCCAATCGGCATAAGGAACCCAATCCCCAAAGAAGACGGCTTTATCCAGCACACCTAATTCTTGAGACAACTCTAAAGCGGACCGGTTCTGGGTAGGCATACCATCCAAATCAGGATTGGGATGTTTAGTACCGGGAAAGACTAAACGGACATCTTGCCGCTGCTCATAGATTAAGGCTATAGCACGGATGGCGGTAAGTGGGTCCAGCCAATTCCACAAGCCCCCACCCCACAAAATAAGTTTATCGTTTTCCTCAATGCCAGGCCAGATGCCCTTAATCACAGGCCGGGTATGTTGTGGCGGAGAGCCGGGAAAACCAAAGGGCACCACATCCAACAAACGGCGCAGTGATGCATCATCTTGGAAAGTATGAGCGTTAATACGCCCACACATTTCTAAGAGACCTAGCCACCAATAACGCTGGCGTTCACTAGCACACATAAAGAAATCACCCCGGAGGTAAGCTTGGGTAAGTTGGGTCTGTAGATTAGTCACTTGATTCCCCAGGGAGAGTGTCTCCGGCGTCACCGGGTCATAGCCATCAACCACGACCGGTACATCGCTCTGCAAGAGAGCCGGCACCTGGGCTAACCAGATTGCCGGTATCACAACAACCTTGGCCGCTCCAATCGCATCCACAAGACGGCTATCGGTCCCAGAATCATAGGGTAACAAGGAGAAATCTGCCGGGGAGTCAAAAATAGAATTCGAGGGAACTGCCAACACTACATCCGAAGATTGC
>JAFGKB010000280.1 GCA_016928755.1 Anaerolineae bacterium
CTACGCTTGCCTTCAGCCCCCGTCCCGGTGGCGTTTGCCGCGCTATCTGTGCTGCCTCGCTGATGGCCGCCACCATACTGTCTTCCATCGCCACTCCTTGCCCGGCGATATTGAAGGCTGTTCCGTGGTCCGCTGAGGTGCGGATAAGGGGTAAACCTAACGTAATGGTGATCGACTTCTCAAAACCATGCACCTTGACGGCGATATGGCCTTGGTCATGATACAACGTAACGACAACATCATAATCACCACGTATGGTCTGAAAGAATACAGAATCGGCAGGGATAGGCCCGTGTACATTAATGCCCGCCGCTTGTGCTGCTAACACAGCGGGGGCGATTTCGTCAATCTCCTCACGTCCCAATAAGCCACCTTCTCCATTGTGCGGGTTCAGACCGGCCACGGCCAAGCGGGGATTGGGGTATCCTAAACTGCGCATTCCTGCATCGGTAATAATGATGGTCTCAAGTACACTCTCCTTGGTGATCTGGTCTGCAACTTCACGCAGGGGAATATGCCGGGTTACATGGGTTACCCGTAGTCCAGGGGTTGCCAGCATCGTTGTACAGCGCGAGGACTGGGTTGCCTCAGTCAGAATTTCAGTATGTCCGATGTGCTTATAACCGGCCAAGCGTATGGCCTCTTTGTTGATAGGGGCAGTAGCTATGGCGTGTATCTTTCCCGACATTGCCAGTTCTGTGGCTTTCAGGATATATTCTACCGCCGCTTTCCCTGCTGCCGTACAGACCTGTCCAACCGTGACACTGGCAGGATCGAGATTGTGCATATCTAATAGAAAAGCTTTATCCTGCTTGACCTCTGCGTGTTCTATATCAGTTAAGACCTGGAATTCGGGGAACTGTGCCGCGAATTTAGGGTCATTAAATACCCGTGCATCCCCGATAACCAATGGACGGCAGAGACGATAGATCTTCTGCTGTTGTATCGCTTTCACAACTACTTCTGGTCCAATACCGGCCGCGTCTCCTATTGTAATCCCGACAATGGGTAATCTGTTCATCTTAGCACTTCGGATGTGCCGGTGACGGCATACACACAATCTCAATAAATCTCAGATCAAAGAGCGTCTGTGCATGAGTTGGTATTAAGGCTACCGCAGTATCGGCACCTCGCCCTGTACCACCGATAGCCATGACCGGGTCTGCGCCATCCACTAATCCGGCATCCGTCGCCATCAATGTGATTTCAACGGCGACCTTCATCCCCTGTCCAAAGAGCTTCAGCGTGTGAGCTACGATCTCATCCACCTGGTACGTCCCCAGTTTTTTGCGCACCGCTCGCCCCACGCCACCGAAGGCGTGGGTTGTAGTTAAGATATGAATGCCGGCAGCTTCCAGCTTCGCCCGTTGCTCGCTAGAGAGTTCCTGCTTATATGGCTCCCGGAAACCCGTCGAGTGAGTGATGTCTATAATCCTTATATCCGGCATAACCTCTGCCGCCTTTAAAGCGGTCTGCCCGCTGTTACTGGCTACCAAAACGGTCTTGATCCCCAAATCTCTGACACGAGCGGACGCCAACTTCAGTGTCTCTTGGGTATTTTCTGCCCCGGCCAGGGCAAAGTACGTGCATTGTGTTGTGTAACTCATCTTTGCTATTCTACCTGCTCAAATTCGCCATTAACCACCTGGTAAATCCAGATAGTCGGACTTGTCAAGTCCCCATTGGGTTTGTACTCAAAAGAGTTTAGCAGCGTGGAAATCTTATTACTCCGCAGCGTTTCGGCGATGGCATTACTATCTAAAGAGTTAGCTTTGCGTACTCCTTCGGCCATAACCTGCATAGCTATATAGCCATTAATAGAGTAAGTATCAGGATTGCGGTATTCCACAGCCTGATAAGCCTCAAACCACTTCGGATCCGCTACATTTTGGGGACTAGGCGCAAAGGCACTGACGTATAAGCCTTCCGCCGCACCGGCTGCTTCGTCAATTGTTGCCGCGAGAAACGCCCCATCACTGGCTAACATTGGCAAGTTAATACCGGCTTGGTCTAAAGCATACCGCAGGTAAGGGGTCTCAATCTCATAACCGGCATAGAAAATGGCATCCGCATTAGTAGCCTGGATTTGTTGGATTTCTTCTGCGTATTGTCCTTGACCTTCCGCCACCTCTATGCGGGCAGATGCCTCGGCCCCCCGTTTCTGGAGTTCCTCAATGAGTGCCGTCGCCAAGCCTTGCCCGTATTCTGTATCATTGTGTATCACTAACACTTGTTGGGCGGCCAGCTTTTCCACCAGGAATTGGGCATCAATTGCCGCCTGGATATCATCACTCGCATTGACACGGAAAAAGTTATCATACCCTTTCTGACTAAGACTTTGCTCAGATGCCGTCGGGGTAATAATAATAATGGGCATATCTTTATAATATTCCATCGCGGCCAATGTCTGACCGCTGTTGAGATGTCCGATTACGCCCAATACTTTCTCCCCTCTTTGCAGGGCCTCTTGTATTTGCGCTATTTGTGCGACCGCGACTTCACTATCTGATTCATCGTCCAGTGGCCGGATGACCAGGTTGTAACCTAACAATCCCCCACTGCGATTAATTTCCTCGGCAGCTAAACGCACGCCACCTAATACCGTCTGCCCGCCATTAGCCTGGAACCCGCTCAACGGCACCGCGACATAAACAATGACATCACCTTTTGTGGGCACCTTACTCGTACTTGGCCCACATCCTGTTAATAAGATGCTGGTAATCAAAATCAATGTGCATAGAAATGACAGTTTTTTCATAGCTTATTAATCCCTTTCATACATAGTCATACACTTCGTCAATACTGGCTACCAGGTCGTTCAAGCGGGTGACTTGTTCATGTATGTCCTCTCGTAACCTCTCAGACCTGCCGCTTTCGATATCTTGAACGTTGATAAGTTGAATCTGGCTGTAAATCGTTGCGAGTGCAGTGAGACTCTCTTCTAATTGGAGTTCTGCCTCTTTCATACGGCCATCCAATGCTTGTAAAGATGTCCATTGCTTCTGTTTACTTTCAACGACCTCACCCAGTCGTGTCCGGATCTCGGCGTTCTGCTCGTATTCACGACGTGATATAAGCGATTGGATTTCCTTGGGAACAGTTACCCGTTCTTGGGACAAGAGTACATCATGTGCGTAGGCATCCAATAGCGTCGCTAACCGGTAGATATTCTTGATCCAGTCGGCTATCTGGCCGGCCGTGTCTTTCAGCCGGTCTTTGAGTAGCCCCGAACGTTGCTTGCTGATTTGGGCCTCTATGCGTTCTTGATACGCCAGAGCTGTTTCCAAATCCGCCCGTAAATTGGCATCCTGTAGCTTCTTAGGATTGAATTGTTGTTTAAAAAGCTCCGCCACAATTCTCGCATTGCTCTCCGCATCTACAAGACTGGCATACACCATCGCCCCAAAGCCCGCGAAGCCCAACCCTAACCAGCCCCAAACCGGCCAACCGGGGAACGGCTGCGGCAGAAAATACGTTAATAAGATAGCCCCGCCTAAGATAACCGCGTTCTCCCAACGGAAGAAAGCATATTGCATAATCGCACTGCGCGCTCGTTTTTCGACATCGAAGCGAATATTTGTCATAGACACTCTCTCAAAGTGATAGTTTTTTAACCATAAAGGAGTACTAGAAGTAGGTAGATATTATCTTATACAGGTTTTCTATATCAGTCTCGCTGGCCCGGTAAAATTGGCCATTCCCTATTTGGGCTATGGTACGCAACAAGTCCTCATCAGCGTTGCTTCCAAAGGCAATCGTGAAGACAACGATAGGTTGTTCATATCCGGCGAAACGTTCTTTTAATTCACTTAAGCTATGCCAGCTAGAATTCTCCTGACCATCGGTCATCAATACAATGGCGTTAATGGCTTCTGAGTCTTCCTTGGCCAGTAAAGCTGTATGTGCTTCCCAGACCCCATCTATAAGAGCCGTTTGTCCTTGGGCCTCTATATTCTCAATCGCCATTTGCAAATCTTCCCTACCGGTTTCATCCAGGGGCTGCAAAGCTCTTACAATTTCTACGCTATTACTGAAGAGGATCAGGCCCACCTGGTCCCTATCTCCCCTGATTTGTTCGACAAATGCATGCAATGCCTCTTTCGTACGGTCTAGTTTGCCGCCCTCTTCCATGCTGCCACTGGAGTCCACGACGAGATAGACATTGGTCGGTCGCTTGGTATACCACCATACGTTTTGCACGACTTCCACAACAGCTTCTGTTGGAATTTGCAAGGTCGTCTGTGGTTGTCTCCAATCCACTGCTGTGTTATTGTTAAAAGGAGACCCCTCACTATCCAGTTCCAGCTTCAAACTGGTGGGACGGTATCCGGTATCAAGGAGCTGTTTCTGCGCTTCTGGCCCTGTTAGGTAAGCAGCAAATGCGTTATAAGTGTGACGTTGGTTGTCGGTCAAGGGAAGTTCGCCTTCTGCGCCCAATTCCAATAAGGCCAGGGGATGGTCGGCCCATAATGTGCCTTCTTTAGGATAAATGGCCACGATTCTCTCATTGGGATGCTCTTGATTCCAGGCGATAACTGTCTGTTCCTGGGCCACAAAAGCATCCAGGAAATTCCGCCCTTCTTCGTTCAACCTTTGTACAATAACATCCTCAGCTTCCCCGTAGAAACGTATCGTGGATTCCACATTCCTGACATAATCCAGCGTGGTCTGAGCCGTCGCGGCTTCCGGCGTCAAGCCACGTGTTAACCCTGCTCCGGCGTAAAACTCCGCTAACGTGGCTAATAATCCGCTGGCGTGTCCTGTGCTTGGATGATTCCATTTAAAAGTTGAATCCGATGTAGCGCGTTGTTGAATGTCTCCCCATCCTATGGCTTGTTCCGGCCACCCTAACTCACGGGCGACATCCTCCCATGCCACAATAACTACTGGACTGATAGCATACCGAGTTGGATTGCTAAAACGCCGGTTACCAATGGGAATGGAAGACGTGATCTCTTGTTCTTCTACATGGCTCTCTGCCCACTGGCGGTCCAGTTGATTGAGCCATAAACTACTATCCGGTGCTATGGCCTGAAAGGGTGGGTTCTGTAAACTGGC
>JAFGKB010000059.1 GCA_016928755.1 Anaerolineae bacterium
CCATTAAGATATGCAATCACCCCTGTAATCCCTATATACATCAACTCAAAGGTAAAACTAAACGGTTGTGATACGTTTTTAGGAATTGCAAGCTCTGGTATTTCATCTTGAATCATAAAACCCTCAAACTCCTACATTAATACTATCTTATTTGCATTATAGCACGCAGTTGGGCTAAGTGGAATATGTAACCGGGTGAGACATCGATTAGCCACATGGCATATGCTATGTGGCTAACCGGCTACGGGGATGAATAGCCCGTACAGACAAAGGTAATTATTCCCGACGGCACTTGTACTCAAGGTATAAAAACTCTTACAATGTTAAAAGTGGTCATAATGCGGTTGTTATTAGGAATTGATAGCTAACGAATAACTATCGGATAGGCAACGCATTAAACCCTATGGTATTGTTAGAATACAGTGGCTAAGAAATCAAAATTTAAGAAGTCATTATTTATGAAGAGAGGGTTATTATGAAAGAGAAATTATTATACTGGTTGGCAAAGCCAATCCTTGGTTTATACAGTCGAGTAATGTTGCATCTAGATGTAGTTTATGCCGGGACACTTCCTGAAGGCCCTAAGATTATCGCCGCTAACCACCCATCAACAATAGACCCATTCCTACTGGCCTTCGCTGTAAAACAACCTGTCCATATGTTGATTACCGACATCGCTTTCCAGGTTCCCCTATTTGGACAATATCTACGCCAAGCCGGACACATCCCGGTTATAGAAGGTAAAGGACGTGAAGCATTTAACACTGCCCAACAAATTCTTAAGGCAGGTGGCACCATAGCTATTTTCCCAGAAGGTCATCTAAGCCCTAACGAAGGGGGTTTCTATAAACCCCGCTCCGGTACAGCTCGCCTGGCACTCAGCACCGGAGCGCAAATTATCCCGGTAGGTATTCACTTTCCACGCGAGCAACTCTGGACTTTTGAGTCCAATAACCCCGATAACCCGGTAAGTGCCAATCTATATCTAAGCGGGCCTTACAATATTACTTTTGGTGCACCGATAAAGTTTACCGGTGATGCGGAGAACTGGGAATATGTTAGGTCGGTCACCGAGCGACTAATGCAACGGATTATAGAATTATCCCAGTTAAGCGCGCACCGTTTAAGCCACAACCTAGCTTGGTCACCAGCAAGGACAACACCGGTATAGGGAATACGCACCGCAAAGGGGCGGGAGAAGCGGTGCAATAGAGGCGCAAAACGATCTATGTATTTTAATCATTGCGACCTTGTCCACTTTGTGTGAGTCTATTTACGAGAGAATAACCAAAAAAGTATACGCTAAGAGAGGAGGGAAGATATGCATATCCTGATGGTGTATCCTGAATTTCCAGACACCTTTTGGAGTTTTAAACACGCATTGAAATTTGTACATAAGAAGGCGAGTTCACCACCTTTAGGCTTACTCACGGTAGCTGCAATGCTCCCAGAATCCTGGGAGACACGGTTGATAGATTTAAACATCACGTCACTACAACATAAGGATTTAGAATGGGCGGACTATGTATTCATCAGTGCTATGGTCGTGCAACGTGAGGCCGCCTACAAAGTGATAGCCCGTTGCAAGGAAGCGGGGGTCAAAATTGTTGCCGGGGGACCATTGTTCACCAGCGAGTATGCCGCGTTTCCTGATGTAGATTACTTAATCCTAAATGAAGCGGAGATTACATTGCCGTATTTCCTGAACGACCTGGAACGCGGGGAACCCCAACATATTTACACAACGCCTGAATTCCCGGACATTCATGAAACACCGATCCCCAAATGGGAGTTATTGGACCTCAAACAATATGCTACAATGAATATTCAATTTTCCCGTGGTTGTCCGTATGACTGCGAATTTTGTAATATTACAACACTCTACGGGCGAAAGCCACGTACGAAAACGGCCAAACAAATTGTAGCGGAGCTTGATGGTCTGTATGCTTTAGGCTGGCGTGGAGGTGTGTTTTTCGTCGATGATAATTTCATCGGCAACAAACGGCAGCTTAAAGAAGAGATTTTACCGGCACTCACCCAATGGCGGCGAGGCAAAATCGGTATTAAGTTTAACACTGAAGTCTCTATCAACTTAGCCGATGATGATGAACTAATGCATATGATGGCTCAAGCCGGATTCGATACCGTCTTTGTGGGTATCGAGACCCCTAATGCAGATAGTCTAGCCGAGTGTAACAAGTTCCAAAACCAGAACCGGGACCTAGTTGAAAGTGTTAAAAGTCTCCAGCGGGCGGGTTTAGAAGTACAAGGCGGGTTTATTGTCGGCTTTGATCACGATACCCCCTCTATTTTCCAACGACAGATAGACTTTATCCAACAAAGTGGCATCGTTACCGCAATGGTAGGTCTGTTACAAGCACCCAATGGCACACGCCTTTATAAACGTCTGGAAGAAGAGGGTCGCGTACTGGCAGAGATGTCAGGGGATAATGTGGATGGCTCCACCAATATCATCCCGAAAATGGACCTTGAAGTGCTAAAAGAAGGCTATAGAAAGATACTCAATCAGATTTACTCGCCCGAATACTACTATGAGCGCGTGATTACTTTCCTAAAGGAATATAAACCACCACGGATTAAGATGCCGCTGGACATCCAATATCTCATGGCCTTGTGGCGCTCAATCTATGAATTGGGAATTAAGGGAGTGGAGCGAGCACATTACTGGCGCTTGTGGCTGTGGACGCTCTTCCACAAACCCCGGTTATTCCCGCAGGCTATTACCTTTGCTATTTACGGTTATCACTTCCGCACCATCTGCGAACTCCATGTGAGTTAGCGGGGGCTTGACGAAAACAGCAACGGATGTTAAAGCCCTTTCGGGAACAGGCACAACGTACTTTTAAAAAGTACGTTGTGCCTATCTTTGGTGTAAGCGGTTACACACCGAACCTTTAGCATTGTCCCCTGGCTTTACGAGTCAGTTCCGCATCTTGAGTTTCCAGATAAGTCAGGTTGCGTTCGATTAAGTCAATGCGCTGTTGCACACACTCAGCAGTACGCAATGGGTCTTCCGGTGTATTAACCACGTAATCTAGCAACCGTTCCACGGTTGTACTTGCGACATGGATACGGGTATCAGATGAGGCATAATAGACCAAGACTTGCCCATTTTCCCGGGCGACGACCCCGTTACAAAATACGACATTGGGCACATCCCCCATATACTCATCCCCCACAGGGGCTAATAGATAGCCACCGGGGCGATGTATTACGCGCCAGGGTTCCTCTAAATCACACAAGAAAGCATAGAGGACATACCGCAGCCCCGCGGCTGTGCCACGGACACCATGCGCGATATGGAGCCAGCCGCTTTCTGTCTTTAAGGGTGGTGACCCCATGCCATTTTTAACTTCTTTAACGGTGTGGTAGCTCCTGGGGTCAATAATATACTCTGCTTCTATACGCGCATGTTCAATATCCGGCGCCAGGCCCCAACCGATACCGCCTCCACTCCCGGTCTCAATGAACCCGGCCTGGGGGCGAGTATAGAATGCATATTGCCCATCTACAAACTCCGGATGGAGCACAACATTACGTTGTTGTGGCGATGGCGTCGCCAAATCATCCAATCGCTCCCAAGTATGGAAGTCCTTAGTCCTTACAATACCGGCCTGTGCGACAGCACTGGAAGTATCTCCAGGAGGCGCGCTTAGATCGCGACGTTCTGTGCAAAAAGTCCCGTAAATCCAGCCATCTTCATGGAGCACAACACGCATATCATAGACGTTAACATCAGGCTCACCAGTACCGGGGATCACCAGGGGCTTATCCCAGAAGGTGAAACAATCAATGCCATCCGTGCTCTCTGCCACGGCAAAGAATGACTTCCGGTCATATCCCTCAACCCGGCAAACCAGGTAGACTGTACCATCGATCTCAATCGCTCCCGGATTGAAGATACAGTTAATGCCCAACCGCTCCATAAAGTAAGGGTTAGTATCTGGGTTAAAGTCATAACGCCAGAAGAGTGGTGTGTGTGCGCGAGTCAACACAGGATAGAGATAACGCTCAAATACGCCGTTGTACCAAGATTGATCGACTACATTCTTGCGGGAGCGTAAAGCATGGTATTCGGCAAATACACGTTCCCGGCGTCTTTCAAACATAGAATTATCCACCGTTACAGACTCCTTTATCAATTGGTGCATTGCACTTTCTTATCTTCAGATTAAAATCACGTACACTATCATCATCTGGCCCCAGCGGACGGAGTCGCAGACTGTAGGTATAGGCATCCTCGGCCAGTTGGTACTGTGGCAGCACACCTGGACCACAAGCCTCTGTACCTAGACCGGACTGCCTATAGTCAAGATTAAACATAATCTCCTCTCGCTTCCGTAATTCATATGTATGTTGTGCTGTCGCCAAATCCTGGGGCGTGAAACTATGCGCGCTGACTTCAAGGTGAGGCATACCTATAGCTAATAAGCCAAAACCCTGTTCGTCGGTTAAGGAGGCCCAACGAACACCGGTCTTATTGCCGTAATCCTGGGGCACAATATACGGAACATATTCGGCATCCACAGTGCTGTGATAGATACCCACACGCCCGCTACGGCTCCGGTCCACATAGGTCTCATGCGGCCCACGCCCGTACCAAATAAAATTACGGAAATGGCCCGGTAATGTAAGGCATAAGCCAAAACGCGGCAACGGCGGCGGGCTATTCAGCAATATAAGTTCACATTTTATCACGACATCACCCTTGCCAAAGACCGTGTAAGTATATCGGGCACGGCCAACAGGGGGGAGACCGGGAGACTGGGCCTCTATCTCGGTCACAATTTCAATCTCTGTTTCTCCCACATTGGCAACATAGCACCGGGTCAGGTTCATAGCCAGATGATCCAGCCCCACAGATTTCCACAGTGAAGCCATCCGCCGCGCGTCGTTATTCGTTGGCGCACGCCATAAGTTCAGTGATGGACCAGCTTGTATTAAGTCCTGTCCCCGATAAACCCAGGAATTGAACAAGCCCGTAGCACGGTTAAAGGTTAAGGTAAAGTCCTGCCCATAAACAATGATACGGGCATCACTCTCGTCCAGGATGAGAGGTGGCATAGCCTCAATATCTACTAAGACCGGGTCAGGTCCGGTAAACGGTAATAAGAATTGTTCCCCGGCAACTTCATATCCTTGGGTAGCCCATTTTGTATCGTGGGCCAGCGTAAAATGTATAGTGAGCCAAGCTTCCTCACCAAAACTAAGCGGTGGCGTATCAAATGGCACCTTAACGATGACACAACGCCCAGGAGGTGTATCCTCAACGGGCAAAGTGCCTTGTTGGCATATTTGACCTGCTATTTCCAGGGTCCAGGTGATGTTGAGATGCCGCCAATCATTGAAGGCAGCGTTATTTGTCATCTTAAACAAACCGCTAGAAAGATCCAATGCCTCAACTGTCACCGGTTCGTAAACCTTCTTTAACTCCCAGAAGGCAGGATGGGGAATGCGGTCAGGGTCTACAACGCCATTGATACAAAATGCGCCGTCATTAGGAGCGTCCTCGAAATCACCGCCGTAGGCGAACCACGACACCCCGTCACCGTTGGTCTGCCGGATTCCCTGATCAACCCAATCCCACAAACAACCGCCCTGTAATCGGGGATAACGCCTTATCAATTCCCAGTAATCACTCAGGCCGCCGGGACTGTTCCCCATAGCATGAGCATACTCGCACATAATAATGGGGCGTGTCTCCCCTGGGATAAGGGCTAACTGCTCAAGGCGTTCCAGTGTCGGATACATCGGTGCAAGAATATCAACACTGGGGGCGTTTTCCGCCGGATGGTAGAAGAGTGGACGGGTACGGTCATTCTCGTGAATCCAGTCAGCCGCAGTAGCAAATGCCGGGCCATATCCCGACTCGTTTCCCAGTGACCAGAGAATAACACAAGGATGGTTCTTATCCCGTGCCACCATACGTTGCACCCGGCTAACCAGTGCATCCTGCCACGCCACATCATGCGCAGGGCGATCCCACACCCCATGAGATTCGATATTAGCCTCGTCAAAGACATAAAGGCCGTATTGATCGCAAAGATCATACCAGCGGGGATCATTGGGATAATGGCTGGTGCGGACGGTATTGATGTTTGCTTGTTTCAGAAGCCGGATGTCGGCTATCATAGAAGATAAAGTAATGGTATGCCCTGTATCCGGATCATGTTCGTGACGGTTCACACCTCGGATACAAATTGGAACACCGTTAACACATAGCTGTCCAGACTTAACCTCTACCTGGCGAAACCCTACCTGGCTACGCTCAAGATGTATTGTAGCGCCACTTTCATCTTTTAGAATGAGGTATAGTGTATAGAGATTGGGCACTTCTGCTGACCACTTCGCGGGATTTAGCACAGTTGCGGTAACCGGGACCGCAACCTCGCTATCCTTTGCTATAGCGGGGACACTAACCTGGGCGTCCACGATCATCTGTTGTTGGTTGTCCAACAGTTGTAGGGTCAACGTGTATCCTGCAACCGGCATGCCGGCCAAATTCTTGATAGCAGTCCGCAC
Source organism: Anaerolineae bacterium (assembly GCA_016928755.1). Taxonomy (GTDB): domain Bacteria; phylum Chloroflexota; class Anaerolineae; order B4-G1; family SLSP01; genus JAFGKB01. The sequence goes on from JAFGKB010000059.1 coordinate 6,544, forward strand.
TTCCAACGTGGCATTACGGTAGTCTTCATCAAGTACGGTCTCCACAGCAAAGTCGCAGATATGTACCGGGTTAGCCGCCCAGAGCACAACATCACGAAAAATGCCACTCAAGCGCCAGGAGTCTTGATCCTCAAGATAACTCCCATCAGACCAGCGATAGACCTGCACGGCAAGTAGGTTCTCGCCATCTTGGAGATAGGGAGTGATATTAAACTCTGCCGGCAAGCGGCTATCCTGGCTATAGCCTACCGGTGTTCCATTTAGCCAGATATGGAAAGCAGAATCAACCCCTTCGAAGCGCAAAAAGATAATCCGGTTATGCCATTCATCCGGCACTGTAAATCGCCGGCGGTAACAGCCAGTGGGATTATGCTCTTGAGGTACCGTCAGAGGTACTTCAAAAGCCGCCACCGGCATCTTTACCGTAAGATAATCATCCCAATTTGCCGTCTCCCACATTGACACCAGGGCGTCGGTCAGGCGCGTATCAATAGGGAATGGATATTGCACATTGGTGTACATCGGCTTCCCATGCCCTTGAAGCTGCCAATTCCCCGGCACAGCAACCTCCGCCCATCCCGTATCATCAAATCCGGTTACATAGAAATCCCGCGTCACAGACGCGGGATTGGGAGACCATTGAAACTTCCATTGACCGGTGAGTAAACGGACAAAGGAAGACGGCTCCCCTGCAATTGCTTGCGTTATATCTCCAAAAGGTGACAATGGGACGTGAACCATCTCACGATTACGCCCCACGATGCGCGGATTTTCCCAATCGGCTAACAATGTCTATCTCCCCTAAAGTATTTTAAAAGTACCCTTCAATCCCTCGACAGAATTAGGCCCAATCCAGACATTGAAATCACCGGGTTCTACCCGGTATTCCATATCTAGTCCGTGGAAGCCTAACTGTGATACCGGGATTTCAAAACGCACATACGCACGTTGACCAGGCGTCAGAGAAACGCGCCGGAACCCCTTGAGTTCCTTTACCGGGCGGGTAACACTGCCCATTAGGTCTTGCACATAAAGTTGGACAATTTCATCCCCGGCCCGCTCCCCGGTGTTAGTCAAGGTAACCGAGACGACCAAGTTCTTGTCCCCCCCAACTTGTGGGGTCTCAACCACCAAATCGCTATACTCAAAGGTAGTGTAACTTAAACCATAGCCAAAAGGATATAGCGGGGCGTTAGGTTCGTCGAGATAACGTGAACGGTAAGCTTCGGTAAATTGCACTATACCGGCTGCATCTGCCGGGCGTCCGGTGTTTTTATGGGCATAGTAAACCGGAATTTGGCCTTCGGCACGGGGGAAGCTGGTAGTTAATTTCCCAGAAGGATTGACAACACCGAAAAGAATATCTGCGATGGCTCGTCCGGCACGGATACCACCATGCCATGCCTGAAGGATGGCCGGAATGTGCTCAGCCAGCCAGGGAATAACCAGGGGCCGGCCGCTCATCAAGACCACAACGACCGGAGTACCAGTGGCCCACACAGCTTCCAGTAGCTCTTGTTGCCGGCCGGGTAGTCCCATGTGTGCCCGCGAGTGAGCCTCACCGTTCATCTCCATACTTTCACCTAGAACCAGTATCGCCACATCGGCAGCCAGGGCAGCATTAACAGCACCGGTAATATCCAATTCAGGCCCCTCAATCTCGCAGGCCGGTACGTAGAGCAGAGCAGTCTCTTCCGGCAACACCGTGCGGATACCATCCAGAACTGTCTCCGCATCCTGGTCTTCGCCAACACATCGCCAACAACCCAAGAGGTCATGTTGGTTCTGAACCAGTGGGCCGATTACGGCGATCCGTTTATGAGCAGCAGACAGTGGCAGCAGGTTATCCTCATTTTTCAAAAGCACCATAGATTTCTGAGCCACATCCAACGCCATAGCGCGATGGTCTTCACATAGGATAAGGTCTTGGGCCAAAGTCTCATCAGTATAAGGAGCATCGAATAACCCCAATTGGAACTTTATAATCAAGATACGGCGCACGGCTTCATCTATCAGCGACTCTGGTACCTGGCCTTCGCGGACCAAATCTACCAAGTGGACAGAATATGCATAGCCCATCATGTCCATGTCAACACCGGCCAGCACGCTCTTAAGGGTTGCCTCTTTGTGATCAGTTGCAAAGCCGTGGAAGATTAACTCAGCAATGGCATCATAATCACTGAGCACGATGCCTGTGAAGTTCCACTCATCACGGAGTACTTGTCGCAAGATGAAGGAATTAGCTGTAGCCGGAACGCCGGAAAGTTCATGAAAAGCAGTCATAACCGATCCTGCACCGGCGTCAAACGCGGCTTTAAAAGGCGGGAGATAGACATCCCGCAGGGTACGTTCTGAAATATCCACCGTGTTATAGTCTTTGCCGGACTCGGCTGCACCATAAGCAGCATAATGTTTAACACATGCCACGACTCTGCGCCCCCCCACGAGGTCCGCGGACTGGAACCCCCGGACCCGCGCCTGGGCAACAACAGAACCAAGGAACGGGTCTTCCCCGGCCCCTTCTGCAATGCGTCCCCAGCGGGGATCACGGCATATATCCACCATCGGTGCGAAGTTCCAATGGGTACCGTTGGCAGCCGCTTCATTGGCCCCAACACGAGCGGCACGTTCCAATAAATCAGGGTCCCAAGTACATGATTCCGCCAAGGGAATCGGGAAGATAGTCCGGTACCCGTGGATTACGTCATTACCTATCATAAGGGGGATACCTAGCCGGGATTCTTCAACGGCTATACGCTGCAAGCGGTTAACCTCATAAACATCGGTTAAACTTAGGAGTGAACCTACCCGCCCCTCACGGATCGCAGATACCAAATCCCCACGCCAATACTTGGAAAGTTGTGTCATCTGTCCAACTTTCTCTTCCAGAGTCATTTGAGCTAAAATCGCTGTTGCACGTTCATCAATTTCGGGCTCCCACTGGTCAAATCTCAAAGCTTTACTAGTCATTATCATACCTCATATCTAATTTAGGGAGCTTTGAAGGTTATCTCCCATACCTAGAACTCACTACCGAGAAAAAAAACTATTGTATAATATCAGTTACAAAACAATTCTTCATTGTATCCATTTACCGCCGGGAGCCATACCGTGAACTTACTTCCCTCCCCAACCTGGCTTTCTAATGTAATGCGTCCCTGGTGCAGTTCAATAATCTGTTTACTAATTGCCAGCCCTAAGCCTGTGCCAGGGACGTTTAAGTATTGGCTGGCATTGCCCCGTTTAAAACGTTCAAAGATTATCTGTTGTTCATCTTGTGAAATCCCCATCCCAGTATCCTGCACTACAACTGTAACCCATTTTGAGTTGTCCCACTCTTCACAACCGGTCTCCACAAAGACAAAGCCACCCGGTGAAGTATAGTTCAGGGCATTTGTCAACAGATTGGTAAATACCTGTCCCAGCCGCTGTGAATCTCCCTGAATAGGCGGCAGGTCTGGTGTAACTTGAAGCTGTAAATGCAAGCCTTGTCCGGTAAACAGCGTCTCACGGTCTGTAACAAGATCAGAGAGCAAATCATTAATATCAAGTTGCGTGAAGTCAAATTGCACCTTACCTAAATCCAACCGGGAAAACTGCAATATGGATTCAATAAGGTATTGCAAACGCTCAGTTTCACGCCGCAGAGAACGTAAATATTCCTGTTGTTTAGATTGGGGCACCCGGTCAAATAACTGGTGGTAGATTTTGATGCTGGTTAAGGGAGTGCGCAGTTCATGGCTAATATTGCTAATGAATTCCGATTTCGCCCGGTCTGCTGCTTGGGCCTGTTGTTTAGCCATCAATAATTCTGTGACATCGTGTAAGACAAATAAATACCCGGTGCAAGCTTGCTGCCGGTCGCGTAAGGGGGAGATTTGTAGATTATAATTACGTGGCTCACTATTTATGGGGCAGGTGATTGATAACGACTTAGGTACATTATCTATATTCCACATACCAAATAAGCCATCTAAGTTAGGTATAAATTCCACGATGGAATGTCCAATTAAGTCGCTAAGGGTCAGATCCAAGCTACTTTGTGCAGCCGGATTACAGTAAAGGAGATTTCCCCCAGGGTCAACAACAAACACCATATCCCCCATACTTTCGATCAGTGTTTCACGAGCAATAGGGACAACATCAAACAACTGGTGTCGCGATGCATTCCAAGCCAATCCTAAACCGGAAAAGGCAAATCCAAGGGGCGTATAATCCAGATTAGGTAACCAATAGGGAAGCCGGTCAAGGGACCCCATCACATTGAGCAATACCGGAACCGTAGCAGTCATTACTAAAATGGTGGTTTGTTGACGCTGGAGACTAAAGGACCGTATTGCTGATCTTATAATGAGGATGATGCCCACAATGACCAAGATATAGGAATACACGAGATGCACCTTAAACCAAGGCCCATTGGGACGATTAGAAACTAGAAAAGGGCCATCCCAAAAGTAATTCTCAATTTCCCAAAACAGATTATGGACAGGATTTGTCCAGATAATCACTACAGTAATAAACGGGATGATAAGTAATACAGTTAGCAGTTTAATAGATAGCTTATATTTAGATTGAGCATACTCCAAAGCAAAGGCCAGCCATGAGACCGGCACACAGGCGGCAACCGTGTATACTAGGTTCTTCCAAAACCCTATACATATCAGCCGGTGGCTTAGGATACGTAGGTCATAGGCCAATGACCAAAAGGTAATCAGGAATAAAAGGATGGATAAAGGAAAAGCATTAGGAGCAAATGCACGCCGGCGCCAAATATAAACGGCCAAGGCACCGGTGATCATTGCCGAAGTCATAATAATCAGAACATACAGCGTGTGTTGCCACGCCAAACTTATATCACTCACGTTAATGCTTTATTCCTTACTATAATCAAAGTCTTAGCCTTTCAAAAAACAGTAATTTAGTGACACGCTGGCTGCTCAAGGCGCAGATGATGGGTATCATTTAGATACTGGATAATTGCACCCTTGTCGTAGAGCAATAATTCTGAAAGGGAGGTGTTTCGTACCCGGAACTGCCAGTATGATTGTGGCGATAGATTCAGGAGTAAGCACAACATTACGCTTACATTGCCACCATGAGCAACCAATAATGCCGTTTGGTCCTGGTGTTTAGCTATAAGCTCGGTTAACAGTGACCTTGTACGCTCCGCAAATTCCGCTAATGTTTCACCACCAGGAGCACAGTTATTCATACGGTCATTGAGCCAGGCTTGCCAAAGTTCTGGGTCACGTTGGACAATCTGGTCATGGGTCAACCCTTGCCACTCCCCAAACGCGAGTTCTCGTAACCGTTTATCCGCATAGAGGGGAACCGGCTTAAGTCTCGCGACTTCTTGGGCCGTTTCCCTAGCACGGCTTAGGTCACTGGTATAGATTATATCAACTTTCTCTTGCGCTAACCGCCGGGCTAGTGCCTTGGCCTGGTTGCGCCCGGTATCATTTAGCGGTACATCAGTGTCCCCCTGATGACGCTGTTCGACATTCCATTCCGTCAGTCCATGACGAGTTAAGAGTAACCGTAACATTATACAATTCTCCCCAATTAGTAAATTCAGCCCATACTCCCAGTCAGTCCAAGCTCACGAATCCACTTAAACAGAACCTAAATCAAACCAAAAAAGACTATAGCATAGAAAACACGTAGGACAAGAGAGCCTTACATTTCCTCTTAAATTACGCTATACTACCTATAATGAGTTTTTAGTGACACCTTTAGTTGTGCGGAAGATTGAAAAACAACTGGAGCTATCACTACAAACAAGATATTAAATAGGCAGGTTATCACAATGGAAAAAATTAACTGGGGCATTATGGGGACGGGAAGTATAGCCGGCGCATTTGCGAGGGGCTTGAAGTCACTACCAGATGCCGAATTGATCGCGGTAGGCTCACGTAAACAAGTTACTGCTGACAGATTTGGGAAGCTCTACCAGGTTCCACACTGTTACGCCAGTTATGAAGCCTTGGTGCAAGACCAAGACGTTGATGTTATCTATATCGCCACACCCCATCCTTTCCATAAGGACAATAGCCGGCTGGCTTTAGAGGCCGGTAAAGCCGTATTATGTGAGAAGCCTTTCACACTGAATGCAGCGGAGGCGGAAACCGTCATTAATACGGCCCGGCAGAAGCAGTTATTCTTAATGGAAGCGATGTGGATGCGCTTTATCCCGGCAATGGTTAAAGTGCGGGAATTGTTAACAGAAGGCGCGATAGGCGAGATACAGATGATAAAGGCGGATTTTGGCTTCCGCGCAACTTTCGACCCACACAACCGGTTGTTTTCCCCGGAGTTAGGGGGAGGAGCCTTATTAGATGTAGGGATTTACCCGTTATCGCTGGCATCAATGGTTCTAGGGAAACCAATAGAAGCTACAGGTATGGCACAGCTTGGCCCAACCGGCGTCGATGAACAAACCGCTATTCTATTGAAATACCCACAAGGACAATTGGCGTTACTATCGGCAGCCATAAGGACCGACACCCTGACTGAGGCGGTGCTATTTGGTACTGAAGGTTATATAAAGATTCACAACCCCCTGTACCGACCTAATAAGCTGACCGTGGTTTGTAAAAGACATACAGATATACAACCCAGTAGACTACCTTCTATAATAAAACGTATCGGGTATGCCTTACGACTGGACAAAGTCTGGCAACAAATCAAGTCCCAACCGGGAAGAGATATTAAGCTCCCGGTACAGGGCAACGGTTATAATTATGAAGCCGCGGAAGTTATGCGCTGTCTCAGAGCCGGGGCATTAGAGAGTGCTATTATGCCCTTGGATGAAACCCTCACTCTGATGCAAACGCTGGACCAACTACGCGCTCAATGGGGTTTGGTATACCCAAGTGAGGTCTAAGCCATGAAACTAGAATTTCCCATCTTTATTATGTAAAGTAATCTTGACTTTCTATTTTGAGTATGTTATGCTCTACAAAGATGGGCTGAAAATAAAACTATTGTCTAGTTTATAACGCAACACAGTTATATAGTTACTATTCAAGTCAAAAAAGGTCTTCAAAACCATTGGCGGCTGATAACTGGGTCGTTGTGTTAATATGAGAATCCTGGCCCAAGTGGAGATAATGAGATCGGAATGTATTGGGAAAGAATTACAGAAGAAATTTATCTTTTCACCAGTGATCGCTATGCTTTAGTTAATTCTACGGCGATTTTAACAAAGGAAGGTATCGTTATTATTGACGCATTACCTTTTCCTGATGAGGCAAAACAGATTGCGCGCTTTCTGGAACTACGTGCGCCAGAAGGTTTTCACTCGATTATTTTAACACATCACCATGTTGACCATGTTTACGGTCTTTTTGCTTTTCCCCGGCATTTGGAAGTAATTTCCCATGAACTATGTCGTCAGATTTTAGCGGAGACCGGCGAGGCATCGCTAATAGAAGCGCGGAAGAACTCACCGGTTTTTGATGAAGTAGAGTTACGGATACCTACCATCTCTTTTGATACAGGGGAAATGTTCTTAAGAGCCGGTGAAAAAACCTTCCGGCTGTTCCATCTACCGGGACATACCCCTGATAATATCGGTGTGCTCTATGAAGAACAACAGATCCTCTTCACCGGGGATGCAGTTATGGCTATTCCGATTATTGCTGATGGTAATTATGAACAGGAATTGGCTTCCTTGAGGCGTATCAAGGAGCTGGCCCCGGAGACACTGGTACAGGGACATGGCGAAGTGATTTTACGCGGTGAAGTACAGATAGTGCTGGATCGCTATCTTCGTTACCTTGAACGTATGTATAAGAAAGCGGCCGGAGTATTTGAAAATGGGAGAGAACGTGAGGCACTGTGGAAGATCCCCTTGGAAGACTGTGGCTTAGAGCGGGTTCCCCTAGGCATTGCCAGTCACCAATTACACGTGGCTAATATGATGCGTGTTTACGACCAGCTTAAGGCCGAACAAGAGGGCAAAACTTCAGAAGCCGACACTTTATGAGCAAGAAAGAGACAACTCCCTTACGCAAGCAATATCTTGACTTAAAGTCTCAATATCCAGACACCATTATGTTTTTCCGGTTAGGGGATTTTTATGAGACTTTCGACGAAGACGCAGAGCTTGTTGCACGGGAACTAGATTTGACACTGACCTCCCGCCCCGTCTCCAAGGGACAGCGAGTGCCTATGGCGGGTGTGCCGCACCATGCAGTGCAAGGTTATATCGCCCGCCTGATCGAGAAAGGTTACCGGGTTGCCATTGCCGAACAGATCGGGGAACCTACTGGCAAAGGGCCAATGGAGCGTCAAGTTGAGCGTGTGGTCACGCCGGGAACCCTGCTTGAGCCTACACTCCTGGATGAAAAACGCCCGAACTACCTGGCAGCAGTGATTATTGATGGTGACCGGGCCGGCGTTGCCTATGCAGAGATTTCCACCGGCGAATTTGCTACCACCCAATTCCAAGATGATGGTGATATCTTGAGTGTGGTGCGCCAGGAGTTAGCACGCTTGCAACCCCGTGAGGTTCTCATCCCCAAAATCGGTTCCTGGAAAGAACGGGACCCTGACCAGCCGGCTACCCGTCCAGAAGAGGCTTTGGCCGGTATGCTCAATGCCCACTTCACGCCCTGGCCCGCCTACCGCTTCGAAGAAGCGACCGCACGTCAGAATTTGTTAGAACATTTTAAGGTGCGTACTTTACAAGGTTTTGGCTGCCAGGGCAAACCCTTAGCTATTAAAGCCGCCGGGGCTATACTAACCTATCTGCAAGAAACCCAAAAAGGATTACTACCACAAATTATCGGCCTGCGCACCTACGCCACAGATCATTTTCTGGCGTTAGATGCTATGACATGGCGCAACCTGGAGATTACGGAAACGCTGCGGGGTAAGAGAAAAGGCTCCTTACTAGGCGTCATTGACCAGACCAGCACCCCGATGGGCGGTCGCTTACTGCTCACCCGGTTGGCCCAACCACTGTTGGAAATCGTCGAATTGGAGCGGCGACTAGACCAGGTGCAAGGTTTTGTCAATGATGGAGTATTGCGAACCAAAGTGCGCGAACTCTTTAAGCAAGTTCCTGACCTGGAACGTATGGCAAACCGAGTTGTGGCAGACAAGGCTTCGCCCCGTGACCTGATGGGAATTCGGTTGGCATTAGGCGCCGTTCCGGTGTTACAGGAAGAGTTAATGGCAGCTATGCCGCCTGGCGCATCCGGCTTCAGCCAACTTCTTGATGGGTTAGACCCAGTTTCGGAAGTGGCGGAGCTGATTACCCAAGCTATTGTAGATGAACCACCGGCACAGGTAAGCAGTGGGGGGATTATACGTCCAGGCTTCTCCGCCGAGCTTGATGGCATTATGTCATCCACTAAAGACGCCCGGGATTGGATTGCCGGCTTACAGAGCAAGGAACGCCGACGCACCGGCATCAAGAGTCTCAAAGTCGGGTACAACAAGGTCTTTGGGTACTATATTGAGGTAACCAAGGCTAACATTGATACAGTTCCGAAGGCTTATATCCGCAAACAGACTTTGGTTAATTCTGAGCGCTATATTACGCCGGAGCTCAAGGAATATGAAAACTTGGTCCTTAATGCCGAGGAACGAATTTCTGAACTAGAGTCCCGCCTGTTCCGTGAAATCTGCGCCCGAACAGCCACCTATGCGCGACAGTTATTAGCGACGGCCCAGGCCCTGGCACGGATTGACGTTGCGGCCGGGCTGGCGGAAGTGGCTGTACGCCAGCACTATTCACGACCGGCTTTTACCGAGCAACCGGTACTCAGTATTAACGGAGGCCGTCACCCGGTGGCCGAGCAGACATTGCGGGAACCTTTTATGCCCAACGATCTGTATATGGATAATTTGAGCCGTATCCATATTATCACCGGGCCGAATATGGCGGGCAAGAGTATGTATCTGCGCCAGACGGCCTTAATCGTGCTATTGGCCCAGACCGGCAGTTTTATCCCGGCAGATGAGAGCCAGATCGGTGTGGTGGATCGTATCTTCACCCGCATCGGGGCCTCGGATGAGCTTTCTGCCGGACAATCCACCTTTATGGTGGAGATGGTAGAGACTGCTAATATTCTCAACCATGCTACACCGCGCAGTCTCTTGATCTTGGATGAGGTAGGCCGGGGCACCAGTACTTATGATGGTATGGCAATAGCCTGGGCGGTGGTGGAATATCTGCATAACCACCCAGAACGACGTGCCCGGACACTTTTTGCCACTCACTACCATGAACTGATTGAGATGGAAGACCATCTACCCCAAATCCGTAACTTCAACCTGGGTGTAGCAGAGGAGGGCCGGGAGGTAATCTTCTTGCATAAAGTCGTGCCCGGCGGTGCAGACCGTTCCTATGGTATCCACGTAGCCCGCTTGGCCGGCATTCCTGCCCCGGTAGTTCACCGGGCCGAGTCCCTGCTTAAGCAGCTTGAGAGCGGTGAATTCCGTCCGGGGACAGAGGACCCGGAACCGTACCAGCCGGTGCTCTTGGCCAAGGAGCATCCTATTGTTGAGGAGTTACGCCAGTTAGATGTCAACAGCCTCACGCCGTTGGATGCTATGACCAAGCTCTACGAATGGCAGAAACAAGTCCTGCATAAAGAAAAAAGACCCTAAAGGTTTTCAAAACCTCTAGGGTCTTACGCATCACGTATCACGCATCACATTTATTCTTCCCGACTGACGGCCAACACAACCACATTGCCGTCTACATTATCCTCTAAAACCTGGTCACCGGCTGGCTCAGCGACCCATTCCAAGCTCCCGGCCAGTACCTCGGTAGCAATAGCTTCATGAAAAGCCGTAATCGCTTCCGCCAAGGTCCCCATAGTGTTGTACTGAACCCTGATACGGTCGGTTAAGTTATAATCAGCTTGCTTACGCAGCTCTTGGACACGGCGTACGATTTCGCGGGCCAAGCCCTCTTGTTCCAATTCCGGGGTGAGGGCAGTATCCAAGGCGACTACCAGCCCACCTTCACCGGCGACACCATAACCTTCCCGTGCGTGAGTCTGTACCAACACTTCATCTGAGGCCAGGACAACTTCGGTACCATCCTGAAGCGTAAGGTTAAGGTTTTCTCCAGCATTGAGTTTTGCCACAGCCTGAGCGGCATCAACCTCATTCAAGGCTTTGCGCACCAGGGGGAACTGTTTACCGAACTTCGGTCCCAATACCCGGTTTTGAGGCAGTAACTTGTATTCCACAAGTTCGCCTTCCTCGGCCACGAAGTCAATCTCTTTCACATTAAGCTCATCGGCTAACAAATCCAGCAGTTGGCTAAGTCCCTCACGACGGCGCGGATCGGTGGCAATCAATGCCCGTGCTAACGGCTGCCGCACTTTCATATTAGCCGTTGCCCGTACAGAGTGGCCCAAGGTAGCTGCCTGCCGGACGGCTCCCATTGATGCAACCAGCATCTGCTCCTCAGCATTAAGCGATACGGCTTCCGGCCATAGACAATGGTGCACGCTCTCCGGCGCGGATTCGTCAACTGTACACACCAGATTTTGGTACATAATCTCGGTCATAAAGGGCATTGTGGGGGCCAACAACTTGGCCAACGTCACCATCACCACGTAAAGCGTTTGGTAAGCAGCTTCCTTATCGGCGTCAGAAGTAGCACTTTCTCCCCGTGCTGCCCAGAACCGGCGGCGGCTACGGCGCACATACCAGTTGCTCAGATCATCCAAGAATGCCTCTACCGGCTGCGAGATCCTCAAGGGGATATAGGATTCCATCCCGGCTGTTACCTGTTCAATCGTCTCGCGTAACCGGGCCATAATCCAGCGATCTAGTACTGTTGGCGCGGCGTCAGCGGTCCAGGGATCCTCGACCTTGGCAAATCCATCATCCAAAGTCGCAGGATGGCTTAGCAATTCAGCCGGGGGAGTCCAGTTGTCAATCCGGGCATAGGTAACCAGGAAAGCGTAAACATTCCACAAGGGAATGATAAAGCGTCGCCGGGTCTCATCAGCCTTGCCGTATCCGAAGAGTAAGTTCTGGTCGAGTTTCTGGTTCAGATACATCCAGCGCATCGTATCCACACCCATCTTCTCGGCGGCATCATCGAACCAAATTGCGTTGCCCCAAGACTTATGCATCTGTCGCCCATCCTCGGCAAAAAGCAGCGAATAGCCGTGCACGATCTTGGTCGGGGGCTTATTCTCGAAGACGGTGCTCATCGTAATCAAGCTGTAGAACCAGTTACGGAACTGGCCGGGGAAAGATTCACTGATCCATTCTGCCGGCACCCATTTTTCCCAGAAATCACGGTCGGTGCGGTACTGTGTCGTAGAGTAGGCCACACTGCCGGCGTCCAGCCAGGGATTTCCCACATCCTCGGTGCGCGTCATTGTATCACCACACTTGGGGCATTTGATCTTGACCACGTCCACATAAGGGCGGTGTGGGGTATGGCCCTCAAACTCTTCCCAACCCTCAACGGCGCGCTCTTCTAGCTCTTCACCACTGCCGATAACCTCGAAGTGGTCACAATCGGGATTATCACAGACCCAAATAGGCAGTGCCAAGCCCCAGAAGCGCTTCTTGGAAATCATCCAGTCGTGCATATTGCGCAACCAGTCCATCTCCCGGTCATAGCCGAATTCGGGAATCCACTTAATCTCATCGACCACATCCATAATCTGGTAGCGCAAACTGTGTTCTTTCTCTTCTTCTGTAACATCTTCCCGAGGCTTATCATATAACTCCCCCATACTGATAAACCACTCATCCACCAGGCGGAAAACCAGGGGAGTGCCACAGCGCCAGCAAACCGGGTAACGGTGGGTGTAATTATCCACCCGGTAAAGACGGCCTTTATCTTCCAGGTTGTGGAAGATATCGTGCGCCACATCGTGGACATCACGCCCGGTGAGCCAGTCGAAGCCATCGAGGAAAATACCGTTATCGGTCAAGGGTGCCAGTACCGGTAGGTTGTGTTCCTTGCCTAGCCCAAAGTCTTCGGCACCACAACCCGGCGCAATATGGACGATGCCGGTACCCTCTTCCTCACCGACCTCTTCCCAGGGGATGACGCGGTGAAAATCCGGAATCTGCTTCTCTTGCACGATAGGCAAATCATCAAACGGCCCTTGGTAGGTCCAGCCGAGCAACTCCTCACCCTTAAGTTTACCTAATACCTCGTACTTGCCTTTCAGCACTTGCTTAACCGTACCCTCTGCCAAATAGTAGGTCCAGCCATCAGCAGCTTGCACCTTAAGATAGGTAAGTTCCGGGCCAACCGCTGCCGCTACATTGCTGGTCAACGTCCACGGTGTAGTGGTCCATACCAGCAATGCCTCTTTCTCACGGCCTAGCAGCGGGAAGCGCAGCACCGGGGCCGCGTGAGTAAGCTCCTGGTAGCCATCGGTGACAATCTCATGTTGGCTCAGTCCTGTGGCACAGCGGGGGCACCAGGGCATCACGTCTCGGCCCTTATATAGCCAGCCCTTCTCCCACACCGTCTTCAGAAAGGTCCAGATGGTGTAGTTGTTCTCCGTTGCAAAGGTAAAGTAAGAGCCTCCCATCTCCGGCATCCCTAACCGTCCAACTAATCTCTCCACCGTATCTGTGACCGGACCATCTGGACCGGCAACCGTAACCTCTTGTTGCGGGTCTTCCTGTAACTTCTGGCCTAACTCACGCAGGACATCCGGGTCATTCCAATCCATCCAGTACCCCATACGGATAGATTGCTCCGTCTGCCTGGCAGCATAGGTCAACACCCGCGCTTTGCAGTCCAGCACAAACTGTCCCAGACCATACTCCTCAATATCGCGCTTGGTCTTAAAACCCTTGGCTTTCTCGACCTCCACCTCTACCCACAACCCCTGGCAATCAAAACCATTCTGGTAACGGGTTTCGTGACCCTTCATCGTCCAAAAACGGTGCCAGAGATCTTTATAAGAACGGCCCCAGGCATGGTGAACACCCATTGGGTTATTAGCCGTAATCGGCCCATCAATAAAGGCCCAAGGCGGCCCCCCGGCACGCAGCGCCCGTAACTTGTTAAAAGCCTGGCTCTTCTTCCAAAAATCCAAGATTTCATGTTCTTGCTGGATAAAGTCTACCTGTGTACTTACAGCGTTAAACATTCTTTCCTCCCTGCACTTTTCCCTTATAAATAAAAAACGCTCCCATCCCACCAGGGACGGGAGCGTTAAGCTCTCGCGGTACCACCCTGCTTGCCCTATATTTCTATAGGACCGCTCGGTCAATGGCCAACACCATTGCGCTCAGATAACGGGAAGCAACCCGGCCCGGTCTACTCAGGCGGTAAAGCCCTTTTGGCGGGCGGCTCAGGAGGGATTTTCAACGCCAGCCCTGCACCCGGCTCACACCATCCCAGGTTCGCTATGGCGGTTACTGGCTGTTTACTCGTCTCCGTCAATGCCTTTGCATAAATTATCGCATAGAGCGGGTGTTTGTCAACTGCTCTCCCAATCTGTCAAAATAATAATGTCAAGATCTTCAACTTTACGTAAGCGCAAATCGTTGGTAATAAATGCTTGTGCCTTTCCCACTAAGGCAGAAGCTAAGTGAATGGCATCTGGAGTAGCAATCCCGTACCGCGCACGCAGGTCGGCCATCACTTCCATAACATGTATATCCACATTCATCAAGGTCAATCCAGGAAACCTAGTTAGTACATTACGATAGCGTATAAGCAAATCTTGGCTCCCTGCTTTTTTAACTCCAGTCAGAATCTCACCTAATGCCAAGATTGAGGCACATGCCTGATATTCCCCCATCTCCAAAGCATGAAATATCGCCTGGGTCAGCGAACCATACTGGGGATGCTGCTCAAATGCATAGATAAAGATCACAGTATCAAACGCAACCAGCCCCGCTTGCTTTAACATTGCTATTAAAGCTCCTGGTGTTCCCATGCTGTTCGTTCCTCCCTAAGAAAATTCTCACCACCCCCTAAGGACTCCCACATCTCTGCACCAAGACCATAAATATAATCAGTCCAGTTCTCAGGCTCTGGCAACAAG
>JAFGKB010000281.1 GCA_016928755.1 Anaerolineae bacterium
AACCAGTTCACGCTCAACAACCGTGGTGGCGTCTCCTGCCAATAAGATGGATTTATCACCATACGCAACTTTAAGGACCAGGGGGCCGGCCATATTTGCCGGTTCAGGCCAGAGCACGTGTAGGACAACACCGGTATCCAGTGTCCAGGTGTTGCTGGCGGATAATTGCCCCACAGAGCCGGGCGGACGCGCGGCCAATAAATCCAGCCACCGCTGGTATATAGCTCCGTCTCCTACTTCACCACCCTGCAAGACATAATCTACCTGGTAGCGTTCCAGAACCGGCACTAACCCGGCAACTCGCTCTTTGTCGGGTGAAGTGAGCACGACTAAATCCAGGTCATGATCCCAAAACGGAACCCAACGACCCAGTTGGGATAATAGTGGCGGGCCTTCAGCGCCACCATCAATAAGGATTTGCTTACCCGCCGGGGTCTGGATAAAGCAGGCGTCCCCATTCCCGACATCAAAAAAGACAACGTGTAATTTTCCATCAGGACGTGCATAGAGCATGGCAAAACTTATGACAATACCCGCCGCTCCGGCGGCCAGTTGCCAACCCTTAAGCTTAAATAACTGGCGCAACCACTGTTGCCGAGTACTGGGCCGCAATCCCGCCCACCACGTAATAAGCGCCACAATGGAATAGTACCCCCAGATGACGGGTAAAGTCAGTTTCCCTACTGCTACAGAAGCATAAGGGATTTCAGCCGTCCACGATACCATCTTAATCGTGTAGGTGAGAAACACCCAGGCCAGCCAGGACAACCACTGGCCGGCAGGTTGTATAAGACACGCTACCCCCAACGCTATACCGCCGAATACCATCACAAAGGACTGGGCCGGCAGAATTAATAGGTTGGTCAAGAGGGTGACCAGTGATAAACGCTGGTAGTGGCCTAAGATTACGGGTTGGGTTAGAACTTGGGCCGCTAAGGTCACGATAAAGGCATCGTTAAGCCAGGTGACAAGATACTTGGCCAGTTTAGCATTCAGGAGCCGGGTCAGCAGTCGCTCAAAATACTGGGTCAATGGGTCTGTGTATAAAATTAGTCCTAATGTTGCCGCGAAGCTGAGTTGAAAACCGACATCCCATAGCACATAAGGATTCAATAAGGACAAAAACCAAGTCGCCGCTGCCAGGGATGTAGGCCCGTGGACGCGGCGGTCATTATGGCGGGCAATAACCAATAAAGAGGCCATGACGGCCGAGCGCAGGACTGCGGCTGAAGCACCGACCAGCAACGTGTATACCCATAGTCCGGTCAGGGCCAGTGGGGATTGCCATTTGCGACCGGCAAAACGCTGGGCAAGAGCCGCGAAAACTCCAGCAATCAGTGTCAGGTTAAAGCCGGAGATCGCGACGATATGGCTGGTTCCCGTTATAGAAAAATCAGCTTCCAAATCCTCTGGGATACCGCTTTCAATACCTAACAAGATGCCAGAGAGCAATGATGCCTGGGGTTCGGGTAAGAGACGGAGCAATACCTGATGGGTATGAGCTTTGAAACGCAGCAGGTAATCGAAAAAGAGGTTGGCTTGGTGTTCGGCAGATACTGTTATCTGCTGCCCGTTACGGAGTAGGGCATATATACCCTGTTGGGCCAGATAGCCCTTATAGGAAAATTCACCGTAAACCGGTGGTTCTATAAGGGCACCGGAAACATGAATAAGATCACCATAATTTACATCCGCGTAGGGTGGGGCCTTGACCAATATCGCCCCGGATACCGGCACAATATTCCCGTTGGCAAAAACCAGTTCCTCGGCGGCAAGCCGCAAATTTGTATAGGTGGGGCGCGGGTCAGGTTCACTCACCACAACGCCGGTAACGGTAACTGTCCCCACGCCGTTGTAATAAGCAATATGAGACGGGTCGATAGCGGGCTGTGCTAGCCAGAAGCGCATAGTACCTAAGAGCAAGCCCGTCAGAAACCATGCCAATTTACGCACGCGGAGGTCATCCCCCCATCCTAGTACCAGCACCAAGGCTGTGGGGATGGTTAATAACAGCCAAATTGGAGAAAAAAGAGAGGCTTGGGTAGACAATATGCCAATCACCCAAGCCCCGGTAAATACCATTAAACGGGTCACGCCGGGAACCCTCCCACCGTAACTTGATAGATTTATAAAACCGGTATTCGGACTAAGAAATTAAACGCCTTGATGTTGAAGGCGTGTCAGCCGGATAATTCCTCTGTCAGCGAGCGAATATCGTAGAATGGGCCATCTTTAGGTGAGATTGAATGTGCAACCAGTTGGGCAAGATGGGCCTGTTCGTCATCAACCTTGATAAATCCCTGTGCTAAATCCTCTTCCTTATAATGACTACCAACTTTTTGGTTAAATTCTTTCACTACTTCAGAAATCAGACTCTCAGCGCGGGATTGCACTGTGATAATAATAAAATCGTCGTTGCCACCATAACCCAGGAAGTCATCGGCTACATCGTCGCGGTTGAGTGCTTCGGCGAGTAAACGGGCTGCCATTCGTAGCAGATCTGCCGCCGCCATAAAACCGTAAGACTCACGATAGGGATCAAGGTTCAATAACCGGAAGCGCACCAACGCCCAAGAGCCTTCGGGGTCTTCCATAACCAGATGGCGTAATTGATCCTGGACTAGGGACCCTGCCGGTAGACCGGTAATCGGATCTGTACGATTAGACATATTAGCACGCCGGAGTGCGTTGCCAACTCGTAAGGTAACCTCAACCGGGTCAAATGGACTAGCGACGAAATCATTTGCCCCCAGCGCTAAAACATTTAAGCGCTCGCTATGAATATCTTCATCGGCTAACATCAATAAGAAGATATGTTCCGTGCGTTTGATACCCCGTAACCGCTGAGCCAAATCTGACCCCGGCATATCGGGAAGGCTAGTGCTTAAAACAATAACCTGAGGTAACAAGCGCGTCGCTAAATCAAAGCCCTCAGATCCTGTCTGAGCCACTTCTACTTCAGCGCCAGCTTCGGTAAAATTCTTCTGTAAAACCCTACTGTTGGCAATACTATCTTCAATGATAAGAATCCGTCCTTCCAACCCTTATCTCCTCTCAGCATTAGGAACCTGCGCTTTAATTAACATTCAGACAACCCAATAAAAAAACACCTTCATTAATTATATGAGGTAATTTAAATAGCGTCAAGCTAGATGTAGTGGTGGACTTTACGGCATTTGAAAACGCTATGTTGATCAAATTACAGTTAACTGATTATACACTACACCCCTATTTACTCCAAAAGTGAACCCTATACCTCATTATATAATATATACAGAAATATCCCAAAAGCAGAGTCATAAATCACCGGTCCGTTTAATGGCATATAGCTTTCTATTGGTAGATGAGCATCACTTGACCAAAACGGCGGTGTTAGTTAGGATTGGGGTAATGCTAAAACACTTAGTAAGGAGCTAAAGAAAGATGCGGACCGAGGATTATATTCAATTAGAAGATCAATATGGTGCTCATAATTACCACCCGTTAGATGTCGTTATTGCACGGGCAGAGGGTGTCTGGGTCTGGGATGTCGAAGACAAGAAATACCTGGACTGCCTGAGTGCCTATTCCGCCCTTAACCAGGGCCATCGCCATCCCCGTGTTATCAGGGCACTTATCGAACAAGCGGAGAAAATTACTCTCACCTCTCGTGCTTTCCGCAATGACCAATTGCCTTTGTTAGCCAAGGAACTCTGTGAGCTAACCGGGTATGAGATGATGTTACCGATGAACTCCGGTGCCGAGGCTGTGGAGACCGCCTTGAAAGCTGCCCGGCTCTGGGGATACAAAGTCAAAGGAATTCCAGCAGACCAGGCGGAGATTATCGTATGTAGCAACAATTTCCACGGTCGGACCATTACCATTATCAGCTTTACTAGTGAACCCCTCTATAAAGATGGTTTTGGTCCTGCTACTCCCGGATTCAAGATTATTCCCTTCGGAGATGCTGCCGCACTTGAGGCTGCCATCACGCCCAATACAGCCGCTTTTATGGTTGAACCAGTTCAGGGTGAGGCCGGTGTCGTTGTACCACCGGAAGGTTATTTAAAGGAAGTCCGCGAGATTTGCGACCGCCATAATGTGTTGTTAATTGCCGATGAAATTCAGAGTGGGTTAGGCCGCTGTGGGCAGCTCTTCGCTTGTGATTGGGAAGCCGTAAAACCTGACCTTATCACCATTGGGAAAGCTCTCTCCGCCGGTATGTTGCCGGTTTCTGCTGTTGTAGGGAAACGTGAGATCTTGGGACTCTTCGAGCCAGGCAGTCACGGCTCAACCTTTGGCGGCAGCCCGTTAGCCTGCGCCGTGGCGCGTGAGGCTCTAAAAGTCCTTGTTGACGAAAAACTACCGGAACGTGCCCAGGAATTGGGGGCCTACTTTATGGATGAATTGCGCGCTATCAATAGCCCCCACGTCAAAGAAGTTCGTGGTAAGGGGCTGTTGATCGGTGTAGAACTGAAACCCGAAGCCGGCGGTGCCCGTCCCTTCTGTGAAGAACTACAGCGACGGGGGATTTTGGCGAAGGAAACTCACAAGACCGTTATCCGCTTCGCTCCGCCCCTGATTATTAGCAAGGAAGATTTGGATTGGGCCTTAAGCCAAATCCGCGCAGTGCTCGCCTAATACCTGATTCTACAATAAGTAAAAGCAAAGCTCCTGGAATGCACAATCCAGGAGCTTTTTTGGGTCAGCATAACGCTTTTAGCGACTGTGAAACACGACTTTTATTAAGAGCAATTTTGCTCTATAATAGGGTCATAGTTAGAAGCTCAGGAAATGGATCACACTACATTTTATTAATAACAGAGAGTACATAAGGGAGGTTGTCATGGAGTATGATAACACGGCCTTGCGGACTGCGGATCTTTTTGCAGGATTAAACGCTGAGGAAATCGAAGGGATTGTCGCCGCTGGAAAGCGTAAGATTTACCAACGTGGAGACATTATCTTGGAAAAAGGTGAACGCAGCAGCGATCTTTATATTGTGGTGCGTGGACAAGTAGAGGTAAATTCTGAATGGGGCGAAGGGCCGACGCTTATTATCCTGGGAGCAGGGCAAGGTTTTGGAGAGATGTCGCTGCTAGATGCTGGTCCACGCTCGGCCACTATCGTGAGTGCCTCGGAGCAAGCCGAGTTACTCGTTCTCAGCAGAGAGACGTTGCTTAAATTCTGTGAGGAGCATTGTGCAGTTGGCTATAAGCTTATGTACAATCTGGCCCGCGATCTCGCCTTCAAGCTGCGTATTCGCAATATGACCTGCCAGTAAAGGCAAGGGAGGGAACCAATGATTTATAAAGTCAGCTATGTCATCTTAGGTGGGCAATACCCCGGCGGCATAATGAACCAAGATACGCCTCCCGAAATTGGTGCGGAGATTCAGATCGGGCCACGCAAATGTGAGGTTTTGGAGGTGCAAGACCTGCTGCCTCCCCAGGGGGGATTTGCTTATCTGCACGTCACTTGCCGCGTAATTGAGGAAAATAATAAGGCAGAAAAGTAAGGATACACTAGATTGGGCTGGTCTGGCTGCGTTACTTGTAGCTAACCGGTGCAACGGAGACCGGCCCAATCTAATTAATCGCAACTTGTGTTAACCGAAGTTGGTCAGCCACCACTGCTCAGCCAGCCGTGGTGTAATCTGAGCTTCGATCAGTGCTGCCAAGAGTAACAGCGGCACCACCAGAGCGATAAAAATCTTCAAAAAATACCCAAACTGCTGGATGATGCCCATCATGCCCCCTCCTTGTTCTGGCGTGCGCAGGATAACATCAGACATACGCACCGCCTGTGCCGTGGCGATGATTGCAGCCGGTATCTCAAGAATACCGTGGGGCAAAATGAATACGGCAAGGAAGGTCCATACATCAACCGATAAGGCCGGAATCTGTAATGCAATATAAGCAATAATGGCCATCGGGACCATTAATAATATAACCCCACCAATGCCAATTGAAAACACGGCCAAGAACGCCCCGGCTAACAGGGAGCGGATGTTGTTCCACCAAATTGCGCCGGTTGAGAACTCTGCCAGAAGCCCTGATTCTGCCACTTGCTGTTGGATACCTTCCAGGGTGAACTGGTCACGTTCCAGGTTAATCATCTCTACCGGGAATGGGAAATTATGAACACCCCACAGCCCTACCAAAAGTCCGCCTACGCCGATGGACAGCAAAGTCAACAGTAATTCAACACGCATCCCGCGTAGAATCTCCGGGATTTCTTGTAGATAGAGTGATTTTAGACTGCGTGGTTGTAAAGCCGTACGAAAGACACGCCATGCCCCACCGATGTCCAGTTGGTCAATGTCACTGCCTAGCAGATGTTCTCGATTGAATAACTGCATTCCGATGCGCACGAGTAGAATATTGAGGATCACTAGAAAGAGAGCGATGAGCCATAAAACCTTATAATCCGCATAAAGGAAAGAACTGACCTCTACCTGGAGCAACATCGCCATAGGAATAATAATAAAACTGGCCAATAGGTTAGCCGCGCGGGCGCTGGTAGCCTGGGAAGAGACTATGACCGCACCGGTAACCATCACCAAAGCCTGGACCGTTGCCAGGACAAACGCGACAAGTAACAAAGAAGGCGGAAACCACCATCCCTGGGAAAGACCTAATAACAGGGCATAGACGCTCATACCGATATAGCTGGCCATGACAGGTAGGAATGTGGAAGCCAGCAGCTTGCCAATATAAAGCTGGAGGTCGGTCAACGGTGTGGCCAGGATCGCCTCTAAGCTGCCGCGTTCTTTCTCTCCCACAAAGGTTTCCAAGGCAATAACCAATGAGAAAGAACTAGGGAAGAATCCCACAACTAACATCAAGAATGGGAAAAATCGTTCCATAACCAGGTTCGCTCCGAACCGGTTCAGGAACGCCATGCCACGATTGGCGACTAAATTCGCCAAAAGGGGGAAAATGGTGATTAAGATGATGGTGGGGATAATAATGCGCCAATCACGCACCATATCCTTGATCTCGCGACGGGTGATCACTAAAGAGAGACGAAAATCCTGCCATAAACCGCGAAGTGACACCTCTTTTTGACCGGACGGAATATCCTTATATTGTTCTGCGACACTCATTAGACGACTCCATCTTGAACCACATGCATATACACAGATTCCAGGTTTTGTTTGACTTGACTCAAGGTCAAAATAGAAGCGCCAGCTTGCATCAATGCTTGCAAGAGACGGGGATTTACGACTCCAGGGGAATCTGTGATGTAACGCACCCAATCAGCTCCGACTTCATGAACCTGGGCATATTGTGCGATTAAGGGCACTAACCCATTGTGGATGGGTTGGGTGAACCGTAATTCCATTAAGGGGGTTCCTAGCATTTTAGCTTTTAATGCCGGGAGAGTTCCTTCTGCTATGATCCGGCCGGCCCTGATAATGGCAATCCGGTCCGCTAACTCCTCTGCTTCAGGGAGATTGTGGGTACATATAATAATAGCCCGTTTGTCCTCCCCCCGCATTTGCAAAATAGTATTACGTACCAGGCGGGCACTTTGTGGATCCATAGCCGAAGTAGGTTCATCCAATAATAAAACCGGTGGATTGTGAATCAAAGTCCGGATTAGGGCTATCTTCTGGGCCATCCCCTTAGAGTAACCGCCAAGACGCCGGTCCAAAGCAAAAGACATTTTGAACCAATCGGCCAGATACTCAATGCGTTCCTGGCGCTTTTGTTTGCCAAAACCGCGAATCTCGCCGAAGAAATCCAGATACTCACGCCCGGTCATCCGGGTATAGAGTCCGGGCATCTCGGTAAGCACACCCACCCGCTCCCGTATCTGACGGGCGTGGGTGACTACATCATAACCATCAATGCGGGCCATACCTTGAGTCGGTTTGAGAATTGCAGAGAGCATACGTACTGTAGTGGTTTTGCCGGCACCGTTTGGCCCTAACAACGCTAAAACTTCCCCTGGTTGCACGGTTAGTGTTACGTTATCAACTGCGACCAAGGAGCCAAATTCTTTCGTCAGCCCCTCAATTTGTATCATTCCCTCACCTTTACCTTTACCTAAGACTAACCTATTATACCATAAAAATATTATAGATAACTATCTTGGATT
>JAFGKB010000282.1 GCA_016928755.1 Anaerolineae bacterium
GTTCCCGGCAAAGGTAATCTAACCTTAACCGGACAATTGGGCGAAGTGATGCAAGAATCCGCCCAGGCAGCCGTGACCTATCTGCGCGCCCGGGCCGATATGCTGGATGTAGACCCGGAGACCTTCGATAAATTGGATATTCATATCCACTTACCAGAGGGGGCCATTCCCAAGGACGGGCCATCTGGAGGCGTCACAATAGCTACGGCCTTGATCTCTGCTTTCACGGAGACACCGGTATACCGGGATATCGCCATGACCGGAGAAATTACACTCCGTGGGCGTATATTACCTGTCGGTGGTGTAAAAGAGAAGCTGCTGGCGGCACATCGCACCGGTATCAAAAAGGTATTGTTGCCGCTACGCAACGAACGCGATCTCCAAGAGGTACCAAAAGGTGTTCGCAACACTCTTGATATCCAACTTGTGGACCATATGGATGAGGTACTTGAGCATGCACTGGTGCCACAAGATGACGAGGATGAGGAAGAGTAACCGGCCATACAAAAAAGTTACAGCGGCGTTCAGATCTGAACGCCGCTGTTTTCTTTACTTACTTACACTCTGTATTAATCTTAGTAAACAGGCTTCAGCATACCGTAGTTTCCGCCTTCGCGACGATAGACCACACTTAAGCGGCCATCCGTACCATCCAGGAAGACATAGAAATGATGGCCTAACAACTCCATCTGTTCAACCGCGTCTTCAGGTGTAATAGAACTCACTTCGAATTCCTTAACCCGTACAATATCGGGTTCAGAAACCGCGACTTCCTCGTACTCATCAACTTCAAGTGGCATTTCGACAACCGGGGGAGCGGCACTACGACGTTCATCCATTTTGCGGCCCTTATAACGCTCAATGCGGCGATACATCTTATCCATAACCGCATCCACGGCAGTAAAAATATCCCCGCTGCGTTCCTCTGCCCGCAAAATGGCACGGGGGACATAAATGGTAATCTGTGCTACCATGCGCCGTGCTGAGTCCCGTGCATTTGTTTCGGAGAGGTCCACGCGTACCCCTTCAATATTAGGAAGGTAGCGATGAAAACGATCTACCTTTTGGTCCACATAATCATTCAACCGTTCTGTCAACTCCAAATTACGCGTGTAAATATTTAACATCTCCATAGTGAATCCTCCTTGAAAGAATTAGGGCATTTCAAGAAAATAATCCTCCCCAAAGTAATGGTGTGAACAGCAACCGAACCTTACCCTTAGGATGTTTTAAATTCAGAATTGCCCTCGGACGGAAAACCCTAAGCGGCACGTGCTAATGTAAATGCGCTGACACTTTCGACACCGTGGTCCAACAGTACGTTAGCACATGCCTCCAACGTAGCCCCGGTTGTCGCGACATCGTCAACCAGGGTAACAGACACCCCATCGAGTTTAAGTTTTGATGTCCAGGCAAAAGCCCCCTTGACATTCTTCTTGCGTTCTTTACTGTTAAGTTTCGTCTGGGATTGCGTGGCCCGCACCCGTGCTAGGGCGTCAGAGACTACCGGAATCCCAATTTGTTTTCCTAATGCCACCGCGAGCAAGGTCGCCTGATTATAGCCACGCCGGGCCTCGCGCCGGGCATAAAGCGGGACGGGAATAAGGATCTCGCACTGCATCTCGAAATATTCCCACGCCTCCGCCATACGCACAGCTAACGGCGTCACTATCTCACGACTACCACGATATTTTAAAGCATGGATAACATCCCGGATCGGCCCTGGCTTGAACAGAAGGGCCGAACGTACAGGAGAAACCCGTAGTGGATTAGTCTGGCACACCGGACAAAGTCCTGACGCAGTCCAGGGACGGCCACAACTGGGACAACAAGGCCCCCGAAAAAGCGGTAAGTCCTGGGCACAAACATCACACAGCCATGTCTCAACCCGTCCACAAACTACACACTGCGGCGGGAGAAATAAATCTAATAACCAGCGATAAGCATTCCCTAGCGTTTTGATTAACTTGTCGTTATTCAATACAGATTACCTATAAGACTTCAAAAGTCTTGGTAAGGGGCTTAGTAATATCAAACCCTACCCGATGTCTAACTTTAAGGTACTGATGGATGCAATTGAGACTTTTGAAGTCTGATTAATATTCACGCCGACGATCAACGGCCCTACGCTTTTTCAGGAACTGTGCCCCCAGACACAAAAACACATAAGAATTTGACACCCCACTATCGCGGACCTGGAAGTATGCTGGCCCCAGGAGGATAATCAAAATAGTGGGAAAGATAAAGAAAACCAAGGGGATCATAATTTTCACCGGGGCCTGGCGCGCTTTTTCCTCGGCCCGCTGCTTCCGCTTCATACGCATCGTCTCAGATTGAATGCGCATCACCTTCACCATACTGACACCTAACTGGTCCGCCTGGATAATGGCTGCGACAAAACTGGTCATATCCGCAACACCCAAACCATTTGCCATATCACGCATAGCCTCACGGCGGGTCTTACCTAACTGCATTTCTTGCACCGTGCGGGCAAAGGCACGGCTTAACTCATTATCCCATTTCTCGGCGACTTTTGACATGGCCGCGTCAAAACCCAAACCGGCCTCAACACAGATGGTCAAAAGGTCTAGGGCATCGGGCAAAGCCTTAAGAACCTCGTCCTGCCGGGATTTTCTTTTAGACCCTAACCACATTGAGGGCATGGAATAACCAAAGGCCATCCCCCCCAAGCCACCGCCAATCCGCTCTAGGAATCCGAATGAGCCGGCTAACCCCATCCCGATAAAGCCAATCGCAGCCGCTAAGACCATAGCCCCCATACGAATAGCATAAAATTTTGCCGGAGTTAAGGTCTGCGTCATACCGGCTAATGCAATTTCACGCTCGGCTTGTTCCAGAGTACTTTGCGGCGTAAAACGCTGGGCAACTCCTGCCACACCTTCCCAGATCGGCATCAGCACCCGCTCGGTAAATGGCCGGGATAGCTCGAGATCCTCCAGGGTGACCGATTGCCCCATAGCCGCCATTTCGTTTAACCGGTCTTCAAGACTATCCGAAGCACCGGCCCCGCTGCGGACAATGACAAATACCAGCACAAGGATGATAACAACCACACCAGCAATTATGACAAACATAGTGGCCCCTTTCAGACCTCAATGTTAGTGATCTTACTAATCACTGCATACCCGATAATAATAAGTAGCCCAGATACACCTAACATCATCCATCCGCAAGGTTCCGAGACCAAAGGCATAACATAATTAGGGTTGACCGTATAAATAAAGGCCCCTAGCGCAAAAGGGATCCCTGTAACAATATAGCCACTGATACGGCCTTGGGAGGTCATAGTACGGACCTCACCCTTAATGCGGATACGCTCACGAATTGTGAAGCTAATGGAATCCAACACTTCGGCCAGGTTACCACCTACCTCACGCTGCACACTCATCGCCGTGACCACCAGGTCCATATCTGCACTTGGCATGCGCCGTAGCAGATTGGCCATAGCCGTATCAAAAGGCACCCCTAATTGCAATTCCAGCGTTACCCGCCGGAACTCTTCTGAAATTGGGGCCGGCATCTCGTGGGCGATAACTTCCATTGCCTGCATGGTACTATACCCGGCGCGCAGGGAATTCACGATAAGATTCAGCGCGTCACTCAACTGGTCGTTGAACTTCTTTAATCGCCCCCCCTTGCGAATATTTAAATACAGGCGTGGGCCGACGAAACCCAGTGCAATCGCCGCTAAAATCAAAATATAACGGTTCAGAACATAAAAGATGAGGGAGAGACCTACCGCCAGGATAAAAGAGAGCGCGAGAAATTCACCAACGGTAACTTTTAAATCGGCACGCGCCAATTGTGTAGCCAGGTTCTGGGCAAAACCCTTATCCGCAACCGCCCGGTCAATAGCTGCTCCCACAACCGAAGTTTGCTCTGTGCGCTTCTCTTCCTCTGGTTTAGGGGACTCGTCCCCTAGCCGTTCTTCAAGTAAATCCTGCCCGGCAGGCTTACGGAAAAGCAGTACCACCAGAACTATAATCGCAATACCTACTATACCCAGGATGATATAAGCCATCAATTCCTCCTGGCCTTTTAGATTAATCTTCTAACAAGCGTTAACAAAATATTGGTCCCTGTTTAAAAACGTGTACGTTGCTGTCCGACACCAAAAACAGAGGGGGGCAAATGGATGCCATGTTCTTCCAGACGGTGCATAAACTTAGGCCGAATTCCAGTAGGACGTAAACTGCCTATTACCTTGCCATCCTCAAACCCAACTTGCTCAAACTTAAAGATATCAGAGGTTGTAATAACATCCCCTTCCATACCCTGAATCTCGGTAAGTGTAATTACACGTCGGGACCCATCCCGGAAACGACTCAACTGCACAATCATATCAATAGCCCCGGCGATCTGCTCACGAATAGCGCGGTGCGGGAGTTCCATACCGGCCATCAGCACCATCGTTTCCAAACGTGAAAGTGCTTCACGGGCGTTGTTAGCGTGCAGGGTAGTCATACTGCCCTCGTGGCCGGTGTTCATAGCCTGGAGCATGTCTAAGGATTCACCACCACGACACTCACCCACAACAATCCGGTCCGGGCGCATTCGTAAGGAGTTAATCACTAAGTCCTGGATGGTCACAGCTCCTTTACCCTCAACGTTAGGGGGACGAGATTCAAGCGTGACCACATGTTCCTGCCGTAATTGTAATTCCGCAGCATTCTCAATCGTCAGAATGCGCTCATCAGCGGGGATAAAGCCGGACATCACGTTAAGGAATGTGGTTTTGCCGGTTCCCGTTCCCCCGGAAATTACAATATTCAGCGCAGATTCTACACAAGCCTTAAGGAATTCTATAGACTCAGCGGTCACCGAACCATAGCGAATTAAGTCCTGTACGGTTAATGGTTTCTTGAAGAATTTACGAATTGTCAACACCGGCCCCACCAATGAAATAGGCGGGATGACCACATTAACACGAGAGCCATCTTTTAGACGCGCATCAACAGTCGGACTACTCTCGTCAATACGCCGGCCAAGGGGCGCGACAATACGTTCGATAATGCGCATTAAGTGCTCATCCGATTCAAAGGTTACATTGGTACGGATAATTTTACCCTTGCGTTCGACAAATATCTTTTTGGAGCCATTAGCCATAATTTCAGTCACAGAGTCATCGGCCAATAACTTCTCCAGCGGCCCTAACCCCAAAATCTCGGCCACAATTTGCTCAAACAGACGCTCCCGCTCTGCCCGACTTAATACAACCCGTTCTTCCTCTAGTACATCATCATACATCCTGCGAATTGTTTGCCGGACCTCAGCCGTTTGGGAAACATCCATCGAAGGATCGATCTCAGCCAGCAAGCGATTCTGAACTCGAGTCTTTAAATCCCGGTAAGCATCTCGAGGGGGGGAAGCAGGTCGTCGCTGAACGGATTTTTGTTCCGCAGCACTTGGACTATCTGCTTCTGATTTCTCTTTAGGTGTATGCTCCCGTTTTTCCAACCTTCTCAATAGGGACATACTTACCTCCTCATCTTCATCAACAGCTTATAATAAACGTCCACGTCCAGCCACCTGCTGTCGGGCATCTTCTTGCGCCGCCACAGCCTCTGCCTCAACTTTTTTGAGTTGATCGCGCACTGTTTGAGCTAATTTTAGCAATGCTTGCCCAATCGGCAATTTGGCATTTTGCATAATTAAAGGGACGCCATAGTTAGCCGCCTTTAAAGCGGTGCGCTCATCCAATGGTATATGGACCAATGCCGGCATCATCGCCCGCTCAATAGCCTCGGGTTGGATACCCATACGTTTATTCTCAACACTATTAATCACTAGACCTACGTTGTCAAAAGGATAGTTGAGCTTCTGCAAAAGCTCTAAGAAGAGCCGTGCCCCGCGAATCTCAGGAATCACGGGCCGGGTTAGAATCAACATCAGGTCATTGACATCCATAGCGGCCAAGAAAATACTATCAACATTATGCGCCGTATCCACAATGACGTAATCATACTCACGCCGTACAAAATTCAAAATAGTCTTAAAGCTACTATTAGCCCCCGATTCTTCAATTTCGGCATCCTGGAATAGTCCCGCTTCTTCAGGAGATGCCGGAGCGGACAACACCTTAACGCCAGAAGCATGGGGGATCATAACGCTATTAAGCAGATCGCTGTCAATTTCCTGCGCGTGGGGAGCTAAATCGGCCAGGGTGCGCGTTGCTTGCAGCTTCATAAAAACGGTAATGTCTCCAAACTGCAAATTCCCATCGACCAACGCGATTTTTGCATTGGCGCCAATCAGATTGCGCAATGCAATCGCCAGGTTTACGGCTATTGTAGTACAGCCGGTTCCCCCTTTAGGGCTAAAAATAGTAATAATTTTACCTTGGTCTCTTGGTCCGTCAGCTACCGGAGTCGTGCCCCCCACCATCTGTGGTAAAGGCCCGGTAATCATTTTTTGGCGCGTCTTGTAAGCGCGCCGGATGCCGTCCAACAATTCATCCGCGCTGGGGGGCTTAGTCAAATAGTCACGCGCGCCGGCCATCATAGCCTTGCGCATATAACCCGATTCCCCCTGGACCGATAGCATAATGACCTGAGCGACCGGCAAAACTTCCAATATTTTACCGGTTGTGGCAATGCCATCAATACCCGGTAAGTTAATATCCATTAAGATCACATGGGGGCGCGCCTGCAAAACACGTTCCAGAGCCTCTTCGCCACTCCCGGCCATATCCACAACTTCAATATCCGGGTCAAAGGATAAGAGCTTGCGTAACTGCTCCCGAGTCTCCGGAATATCATCTACTATCATAACGCGAATTTTGTCGCCAGCCATATCCTATCCTTTATTCCTCAACACCCTCACCAATAGGCGTAGCAATTGGCTTCAATTCAAGGGGCATTCGTACCGGGAAGCCGGCCACCGGCAACTCAGGCATTGAGTTAGGCAATTGGTACTTATCTAAAATGTAAAGTAACCACACCGGCTGCGTAATCGCCGTAGCTGTTTCACCGGCGGGACGTAACACGAGGTCGAGGTCTGCCCCCATCTCCAATAAATATTTCAGCACGACGGCATCTTGACGGGTGACCAACAGAGTCACCGGTTCGATATCTTGGCGTTGACTGGGTAATGTGCCGGCGGCAGCCGCGGCCTCGCCACCCCCCGTGCCACCCATAATACCGCCTATTGCATCTCCGGTGCCATCCCCTGTTGCTACCGGTGCAGCGATAGCCGCGCCGGTCTCGTCTACTTGATCCCAAACTCCTACGTGCCAGACAATAGCATCCTGCACCGTCATCTGGACCACCAAATGGGTGAGCAACTCCCCGGCAGGATAGACTAAAGCCGGTTGTCCATTGGGTAATGTCTCAAACCGCCCATAAATACCGGTCAGGGACATAAACTCCTCCCCCACATTCAAACCCTGGAACCGGTTAGGTAACGGGCTTTGAAATTCCGGGTCCACTGCCATTAACTGCAAAGCAGCTAATACATCTACATGGTCTCCAGCTCCGATAGCCCAGGCAACCCCTCCTTGGGTATCCATCGGAATAGCATATGCCACCCGGCCATGTTCAAACAAGGCCGGTAAATCACCGGCGTCCGCCAGTAGACTCTTGGTCATAGGCCGGCCCCTGACAACATTCACGCGGGCATATTTACCTTGTACTTCTTCTACCGCCGTGAAGTAACTCTCTGGTAAGCTGTCGTTAGGCCATTCCTGTAATGTAACCGCATTGCTCTCGACCTGGAGCTGCATTCCCTTCGGAATGTCCTGGGCCGAGACCACAATTTGGGTCGTCGTAATAACCGGTGCTTCGACAACATCTTTGGGTTCCCCTGCCCCTGGCCCATCGCCAGATAGCAGGAAAAATCCACCAAGCCCGCCTACTACAACCAGGACCAATAACACCACTATGAGTATAGTCCGATTACCGCGCATCTGAAGACCTCCTTAAAAGTCGGACTTAAGTTTTTATATAGGTTGTTGTAGAAGAATAGGCCCAAGCAATTAAAAGTCAAATCGCTATCTTTACTTTATAATTACCTGCGTTCTCCTAATTACAGCCTAGACTTTATAGTCCAAGTTTAGCATAGCATAATACTCATGTCAATTTTATAACTTTTCCAAATGTTTTCCAGTACTAAAAACCAATCTATTGAAAAAGTATTGACGATAAAAACACAATAAGGTAAAATATCGCAATATGGAATATAAAGCAGATGCACCCTTAATTATCCAAGGGGATAAAAGCGTACTCTTAGAGGTAAATCATCCCCTGTATGAAGAAGCCCGTGATCACCTAGCCCGGTTCGCGGAACTGGAAAAAAGCCCGGAGTATATCCACACCTATCGCCTCTCGTCGTTATCGCTTTGGAATGCCGCGGCTGCCGGATTAACTGCCAACCAAATCTTAATGGGCCTTAACCATTATGCGAAGTACCCGGTACCTGACAACGTAGTTGTAGATATAAGGGAAGCCATCGCCCGTTACGGGAGGGTGCGGCTAGTACCTCACCCTGATGATGTCACACAATTGCGCCTCACATCCGACGACAGCCTGTTGCTTATCGAACTAACCCGCAACCGCTATCTTAAGCCCTACATTATCGGGCAACAAGGTGCTCATACCTTGATCGTGCCCGCATCACGACGTGGTCATGTCAAACAGGCTCTGGTTAAAGCCGGTTATCCCGCCGAGGATTTAGTCGGTTATGTCAGTGGCACACCAATGTCCCTGGAGTTACGTGCTATGACCCAGCAAGGCACCCCCTTCAATATCCGTGATTATCAGGAACAAGCGGCTAGCGTGTTTTGGGCTGGCGGGTCAGAAGCCGGTGGGGCCGGAGTTATTGTGCTGCCCTGCGGTGCCGGTAAGACCATCGTCGGGATTATGGCAATGAACTTCATCCAAGCTAATACCCTCATTCTCACACCTAATACCGTAGCGGCGCGGCAGTGGCGAGAGGAACTTTTGGATAAAACCTCTATTACGGCGGATATGATTGGCGAGTATACCGGGGAGCGGAAAGAGATACGGCCGATAACTGTGTCCACTTATCAAATCCTGACACATCGCAAGCGGGGTACAAAAGGTAAGAATCTGCAACTACAAGATGAGTTCCCCCATTTCGGTATTTTTAACGAGCAGAACTGGGGCTTGATTATCTATGATGAAGTCCATCTACTCCCGGCTCCGGTCTTCCGTATTACCGCGGAGATTCAGGCCCGGCGACGTTTGGGTTTAACGGCCACCTTGGTCCGCGAGGATGGCCGGGAGGAAGATGTTTTCTCCTTGATTGGGCCGAAAAAATACGATGTCCCCTGGCGCGATTTGGAACATCAGGGCTGGATTGCGCCGGCGGTTTGCTGTGAGATACGGGTGCCGATGCCGGAGGCGGACCGGTTAGAATATGTAATGGCGGAACGCCGCCAACAGTACCCGATAGCGGCTAATAATGCGGAGAAAATCAAGACCCTTGATGAACTCTTGAAATACCACCGCGATGACAATGTTCTGATTATCGGGATGTACCTTAACCAACTCAAGCACATAGCCCAACAGTATGATCTACCCATCATAACCGGGAAAACCAAGACCCGTGAGCGGCAGGAACTTTATGAGGCATTCAGGAAAGAAGAGATCAAGACGATGGTGGTCTCTAAAGTCGCGAACTTCTCCATCGATCTGCCAGATGCAAATGTTGCCGTCCAAATATCCGGGACTTTTGGCTCGCGCCAGGAAGAGGCCCAGCGCTTAGGACGGATCCTGCGCCCCAAAGGTGACGGCCAACAAGCATATTTCTACACGATTGTGAGCAAAGAGACGGTTGACCAGGATTACAGCGCTAACCGGCAACGCTTCCTGACAGAGCAAGGGTATCGCTATATGATTTTTTACCAGGATGAAATCCCGGAAGCTTTACCGACATTGAAATACGTCCTGGATAAAGTATAAGTTTTATGGGAATGTCCCAACCTCCCTCGCATAGTGTGAAATTTGGGCTATTAGTTGAGGGAGCCTTTGTAAAAAGAGAGCATCGTTTTGTCGCACGGGTAGCCATTGAAGGGAAAACCGTTACTGCACACCTGGCCAATCCCGGCCGGA
>JAFGKB010000283.1 GCA_016928755.1 Anaerolineae bacterium
ACCGAGTTCTCGAACCAGGTCACCAAGTTTTCCGAACAATTAACCCGTAAAATCGAGGAACAGCAGCGTGACATTGCGCAGAATATGCGTGAGCTTAACACCCTGGCAGCCACGCTAAACAAATTGCAGCGGGATATTCAGGCCTTAACTGATAAAAACGGGATTTCGGAGTAGACTTACTGTCACATAGATAGAATCCCGGTTTTTATTCATAATCTATAAACAGGTGAAACCTATGCGTTTATTGCATGTTACCCATCAATACCCTCCAGCAATAGGAGGTTCAGAACGTTATATCGCTGACCTTTCAGAAGAACTGGTAGCGCGTAACCATCAAGTAGATGTTTTTACCAGTCGCTCGGTGGATTTCCATACCTGGCGTAATGAACTATCCGGCTTCGAGCGACGGAACGGTGTCAACGTCTACCGTTTTAGCAGTATGCGCCGGCGAGGATATATTTGGACTATGCTCCATTTTGGCTTGCGTAACTATTGGCGCACAAAATCCCGGCGTTACGAGCCTTTTATCTTCTTCGGCGGTGGGCCTATCTCTCCGGGTATGTATTGGCGGATGCGCCGCCAGGCCAGACGCTATGACCTCGTCCATCTTAATTGCTTGGTTTATTCCCATGTCGCTTATGGTTACGCAGCCGCTAGAAAACAGAATGTTCCAATAGTGGTTACTCCCCATTTGCATATCGACCAACCGCAAACTTATGCTATTGGTTTTATGCTTCAGGTTTTGAACCGTGCTGATCACATTATTGCTGTTACAGAGGCTGAGCGACAGCATCTAATTAGCCTTGGATTGAACGCCAACCGTATTACTACAGCCGGCAATGGTATCCGTCCTGTAGATTTTCCTGTATTAGAGCGAGATAAAAGCCGTCATATTCTGGACATCCCTCAAGACGCCCAGGTTTTACTTTTCTTTGGCCGGAAAGAAGAATATAAGGGGATTGGGAAACTAATGGAAGCCTACGCGGCCTTGAAACCCACGCATCCCTCCTTGTTCTTATTAACGATGGGGCCTGAGACCGAATATTCCCGGAAATTGGCCCGGCAATATAAAAACTTGCCGGACTGGATTAACTATGGTCTTGTCTCTGACCTTGAACGTGCTCAGGGTTTTAGTGCTGCTGATGCTTTGGTTTTGCCATCTAAGGGGGAGGCGTTTGGCATCGTCTTCTTGGAAGCCTGGATGACGGGGACTGCTGTCATTGGCCCTAGAAACCCTGCTGTGGCAACGATAGTTGGAGATGGTCAGGATGGCTTGTTGGTAGACCCTAATGATGTACAGGAATTGGCCGAGGCTATTAAGCGTCTGGTTCATAATCCCTCATTGGCCGGGAAAATGGGGGAACTTGGTCACCAAAAAGTGCTGGCCCGCTATACAGTTCCTCGTATCACGGATATCGTTGAGGGTGTATATCTGAGAACCTTGCGGCAGCGGCAACGCGAGCAAGTTTACCAGCGTTAGTTGGTAGAAAGGATGTGCTATGTCTGTTCGCGGTCTTAAAGTAAGTATAGTCACGGCGTCGGTTTTGGGTGATGACCTGTGTGCCTGGGCACGGCATTTCCGTGACCGGGGGGATAAGGTCGGGATCTATGTCCCTAAGGAACTTCACACCGGGATTGACACTACAATTCCTGTGCGTGCTGTGCCTTTGTCCAACCACTCCCCCCAACACTGGCGCGAATCGGATCTCTATCTTTACCATGACAGTGCCCCCCGGGAATTTCTTGAGAGTATTAAGCGGATACGCCACGGCCTGGTTATATGGATTTGCACGGAACTGGATAACCTGGATCTAATTCATTATGCTGATTTTTGTGTGATTGTAGACCCGGTTCTAAAGACACAGCTCTATGATAAATTAGGGTATCCTTCGGAGCGTGTTGGTCTACTGCCTCCCGTTCAAGAGGCAGGTGGCTTTACTGCTCAGTCTCATAAACTCTCCGGTATCGTGGATCGCCTTATCCAAGGGGATTTCCCCGAAGTTAAGCCGCCGGTTGAGAGAGCCACGAGTGGGGAGCTTACCTCACGGCTTGATTACCTGGAATCACGCTCCGACATTATGCTCCGTAGCTATATTGTACGCTCGAAAATTCCCGTCTTGGGCACTTTTATTATCTGGGTACGCGGTATCTTGACTTCTCATCTGCGTGAGCCGTATATTGATCCTACTTTTGAGAATCAAGTTGCGTTTAACCGGCGTGTTGTAAAAGAAATGCATGAGATACTGAGAACCCAGGAAGAAATTCTGACGCGCTTGGACCGGCTGGAATCCCGTTTGGGATTACCCCCTTATGATTCATCCAAGGAGGATATGTGATTTCAAGAGCTATTGATGTCATTGAGATTCGTGACTGTGAGCTTCAGCCCCAGACCGTCATTGAGCGTCTCCAGTCAAATCTGGAGCAGCGGTGGGCCGGTAAGGAAAGCGTGGATTTTGTCCATAGTGGCCCCAAAGCATTACGACCGGGTCATCTGATGCAAGTCGAGCCGTCGATAGCTGCACTGAATTTTCCTGGACTCAACGAAGCTTTGATCGATCTCACTCTCCATACGCAGCTTGATGAGCCACAATTTACCTCGACGGTTCCCGTGGTAGGTAAGTTAATTGTCGCTATCCGCAGCCTCTGGAACCGGGTGTCAACGAAGTGGTATGTACTTCCTATGCTGTGGCAACAATCGGATGTCAACACCCGGACGGCTACAGTTTTAAGCAGTATGGCGCAGTGGCAAGAAATCCAGGCCCAGCATACCGCCGCTTTGCAACATAAGGTCGCTAAACTTGAAGCCCGTCTCGCTAAGTTGGAGAGTGAGGAATACCGTTAGAGATGCGTATTTACCAATTGACCAACGGCATGATGTATGGGGATGCCATCAGCAATCATGTTTTAGAGATCGATGCCCGGTTGCGGGCGTGGGGACATACTACCGCTATATTCTCCGGCTATGTAGCTCCGGAGATGGAAGGCAAGGTGCGACCGGATAAGGATTACGTTGCTCACTTAAATGATGCGGATTCGTTACTTATTTTCCATTACTCGGTTTACAATCCTAATGTGCGGCTCTTTCAGACTACACGGGCACGGCGGTTACTTATCTATCACAATATCACGCCGGCGCGTTTCTTCTATAAATGGGATACCGGCATCGCGGCTCAGTGTGATATTGGACGGCAGATTTTGCGCCAGTTAGCGGATTGTGAATTCGCTTTAGGAGACTCTGATTTCAACCGCCAAGAGCTAATTGCTGCCGGTTTTTCCCCTGAAAAGACCGGGGTTTTGCCTATCTTTCTTACTACTGACTTTTTTGAGTCTTGTGCGCCTGACCCTGGTCTAAAAAGCAGCTTACGTGAGTCAGGAGATGTAAACTGGTTAACAGTAGGTAGGGTTGTACCTAATAAAGCCCTTGAAGATGTTATACGGGTATTCTATATCTACAACCAATATATTAACCCTGCCTCGAAGTTGTATATTGTGGGTTCCCAATATGTAAAATTCTATGTTGAACAACTTAAAGTCTTGGTCGCCGATTTAGGACTTCATGATCAGGTCGTTTTTACCGGGCGTGTTTCAGATGCTGATTTAGTGGCTTATTACCAAGCAGCGGATCTCTATCTCTGTGCCAGTTACCATGAGGGCTTTTGTGTACCCCTTATCGAAAGCATGTACTTCGGTGTACCCGTCCTGGCCCGCAAGTCTACTGCCGTTCCAGAAACATTGGGACATGCCGGGGTTCTGTTTACAGAATTAGGGTATGAGGCGGTGGCAGAAATGGCGCACTTGTTGGTTGAGGACCAGGCTTTGCGCCAGCGTGTGATTGCCCGGCAGAAGGCGCGTTTGGATGAACTTAGCCCACAGAGAGCCGAAGCTGCCCTTAAGTTTGCCTTATCCCACTTTGGGATTTAAATATTATTGGTGCATTGCACTTTCCGAAGTGCGTTGCACCTGTTTCCCAGCTTATTAAATATTGGAGGTAAAGTTGCAATCATTGGAGGAACGTATTACTAGTGCGGCCCAGGTATTAGACCATATTATCACTGAGTCGCGTTATGCGAGATTAAAGAAGGGGTTGCCCCCGGCTGCGCATACTTCGGCTATGCGGGCCATGCAAGAGAAGGTATGGGTTAATGCGCATTGGCCTATTGCCTGGCCTAAATGGCCCCCCGGCCTCGTCGCTAAATTGCAAGCTCTGGTGCAAAAGGTTATCCGGGCATCGTTGGCTTGGTATATCAACCCGATTGTGAAGCAGCAGAATGAGTTTAACCAGACAGTTCTGACATCCATGCGCGTCTTATCGCGGGAGATACAAGATCTGCGCGCGTTACATGTTGAAGATCGCAGGGAAATTGAGACCTTAAGAGCGCAGTTAGCAGCTTTGCAAACCGATAGTAAGGAGGGTGCTTAGGATGCGAATTGCATTTTTCACATCGCTTGCTCCTATTCGTTCGGCTATTTCTGATATTGGTGAAGGACTTGCTATCGGGATGGCGAGTTTGGGACACACGGTAGATTTGGTGATTGATGATAATTACACTCCTGATAATCCTGTGATTGTTGAGCAATTTGAGATTTACGATTATCATCAGTTTGAGTCCCGTGCTGATACCTATGATGCAATCTTCTATTCGATGGCCGATCATGCAGGTTATCATGGTTATATGCTGGATTTTGTCCATCGTTATCCAGGGTACTTGATGTTGAATGATTTAACGTTACATCGCTGCATTATGGCGGCGACTTTGGGAAAAGGTGATGCTCAGGCATACTTTAAAGAGCTTGACTATGCCTATGGTTTTGCCGATATGCGGGTGGTTGACCAGCTTAATACAAGTTTGGCTAATTTCGTTATCCTGGACTATCCCTTATTTGATCGTCTTGTGGACAGTAGTAAAGGTGTTATTGTGCATAATCACCACGCCGGCTCGCATGTTCTAGATAAGTGTCCTACTGCCAAGGTACGCCGGGTTCCGATGCCTTATTCTCTGCCTCCGGGTTTCCCAGATATACCGTTGGAACAGTTACGTACCCAGGAGCGTGCCCGGTTGGATGTGGTGGATGATCTGGTTTTTGGCTCGTTTGGCATCTTTGTTCCGGATAAGCATCTGGAGACATGTCTGCGGGCCTTTGCTCACGTAGCCCAAAGGCACCCCCAGGTTAAGTATATCCTGGGTGGACCTGCTGTTCCTGAATATGACCTGGCCGGACATATCCGGGATATGGGCTTGGAAGGACAGGTGATTTTGACCGGGTGGTTGAATCCGTCCGAGTTTGTCCATACGATGGCCGCGCTGGATGTTGGCATTCATCTGCGTTATCCCCATATTGGCGGCACGCCCTATACCCCGGTGCGCTTGATGGGGCTTGATATTTGCACCATTGTCTCGGACATTGAACCGTTGGAGGAATTCCCCCAGGGGGCGTGTATCAAGGTTATGCCCGATGAGTACCAGGAGGATACTTTAACCACTATGCTTGAATACTTGGCCGATCACCCTGACTTCCGCAAACAGATAGCCCATAACGGCCAGGAGTTTATGAATCGTTACCATACAGCGGAAGTAGTTGCCCAACAGTGTATTGAGTTTATGCAAGAAATAGGTTAATTTATGGCAAATGATTGGCTTGAGATTAATGATCCAACCCTGTCGGCAGATGAAATAAGCCAGGAGGTCCAAAAACTCCTGGTTAGGCATCTGCCTGACGATGAGCATTCCCAACCCGACCCGTGTGCATTGGCACAATCCCTCTGGCGGGAGATGGTAGCCGCTGCTACCGAGCCACCGTCTCCAGACTCTCTACCCTCTCTTCCCACTGATAGCGATATTGTGCCGCGCAACTACGTGATTGACTGGCAGACACCAATCCTTGGCCCTATCCACGCCGCTGTGCGCCGCTTGATTAATGCCGAAATCCGCCGTTATCTAATGCCGGCCCTGGAAAAACAGACATTCCTTAACGCTCAGCTATTACAGGCATTCCGGCAACTGGCAGAGGAAAACGCCCGGTTGCGCCGGGAGCTTGATGAGCTGCGTAAATTCAAAGGTTAAGTCTGATGCGCGTTGATCAATTTTTGCCCAAACTCTCCGCCGGGGATGCGATTAGCAACCACGCGCTGAGCCTGCGCTCCCTGTTATCTGAAATGGGGCATACCAGTGAGCTATTCAGTGAGCAGTTGCCGGTAGACCCTGTAGCGCCGGTAAAGCACTTTAGCCAATACTCCCTGGAATCTGATGATGAACAGGTCTTGCTCCTGCATTTCTCCGCCGCGTATCCCGCTGTGGTATTGGACTGGCTGGAACAATTGCCGGTTCGCAAAGTGCTTGTCTATCACAATATCACACCTCACACCTATTTCACCGGCATCAACCCGGTTTATGAAGCACGTTCTAAAGCCGGGCGTGAGCAGTTATCTCAATTGTTGCCATCGTTGGTAGGTGAAGCCTGGGGCGTTTCTGCCTATAATTGCCAAGAGCTTAAGTCTTGTGGTTGGTCTGATCCTCAAGTACTGCCCATCGTTTTTGAGCCACGGGACTATGCTTTGCGTCCTGACCGGGATGTGTTGCGGCGTTGCCAGGAAAAGACCAATATTCTCTTTGTGGGGCGGGTGGCGCCAAATAAGCATCTTGAAGATCTTATCCTTACCTTTTATTACTTCAAAAAGTATGTCAGACCGAATGCCCATTTAAGACTTGTCGGGTCCTCCGGGGGAATGGATAAGTACCTTGCGTATTTACAGGCCCTGGTGGAGCGATTAGACCTGCATAATGTTGACTTCGCGGGTCATGTCAGTAATGCTGCGCTGTTGGCCTATTACCAGAGTGCCAACCTTTATCTCAGTATGAGTGAACACGAGGGCTTTGGTGTTCCTTTCCTGGAATGTATGCATTTCCGCGTGCCTATTGTGGCTTATAAAGCCGCTGCCGTTGCCGAGACCCTAGGCCAAAGTGGGGTGCTTATCACACAAAAACTCTACCCGGCCGTAGCCGAACTCATTGGCCTGGTATTAGATGCTGATACGCTGCGTGAGCGCATTATCGCTCAACAGCATGAGCATTTGCATAACTTCAGTCCCGAAGTTGTGCGCCGTAAACTAGAAAGTCTTTTGTAGAAAACTTCTTCCCCTCTAAAACTTAGATGCAGCGCACTTAAGAAAGTGCAATGCACCTAGGTTTAGAGAGTACTTGTTGCGCCAACGCTCTTAGGGATGTCAAACATACCTATAGCCTAATCCAACGCCATCATAAATGCATCTAATGAGGCCGCTGCTGCAGCTTGTTCCAACAGTGCGCTTAAACGTGATATATCCTCTATATTGGTTATGGCCGTCTGCGTAGAAGCAGATAGTTTGCCAAAACGCACCTCCAAAACCTTTAAAATAGCTTGCTTTGTCGTACGTTCAATGCCTTGTTCCAAGCCTTGCTCTAGACCTTCCTTGACCCCACGCTGGTAGCCAATTTTCTCTACACTGGTTATGTAGTTCATTTTCTTTGCCTCCTCAAAACTCTGTAACTCC
>JAFGKB010000284.1 GCA_016928755.1 Anaerolineae bacterium
ACCACCGGGAGCTGTGTGCTCCACGACGAAATGCGCAACCTCGTCAACCGCCATGCCTGGCCGTATGTTGATCCCACCGGCGATATACGCCGGAAACTCCTGCGCAAGGTTATCTCCGGCTATTATGAAGTCCAAATACAGAACTTAACCCACCAGATTAAGCTGAATTTAACGCTACCGCTTAGTGCTAATAACACATCTAAAGTAAATGCTACAGAATGGCAATTCTGGCGTTTAGAGGCCGAGTGTTTGCATTATCACCTGATGATAAGTGAAGAAGAGGGCCGTATCTATTTCGATGACCACTTCCTCGAAGCCCAACGCAATAACCACCTGTTACGTATCCAGTTCTTGATTAACGAGATGGAAATATCCGGACATAGTGATATCCATGACCGTGTTATATTGCGCAAGGCGGAAGTCCTCCGTCTCAGTGGCCAGGTAGACGAAGCCCAAAAAATTTGTGAGACGGCCCTGAATAAAGAGGATTTATCCCTCGATAACTGTATCAGTGCCTATGTCACCTTGGGTTGGATTGCGGCATCGGTAGACCCGGAGAAAGCCAAGAAACACTTTGAAGCGGCCCTGTATCTGGCCCAGGAAAAAGAGGATAAACGGCTGGTCGGAGTATTGCATAACAATTTAGGCCGGCTTTATCGCCTGACCAGCCAGCTTAAGCAAGCCGTCCAGCATTACCAGTTGGCGATCTCCTATAGCAAACAAGCGGAGAACTGGCCGGTTGTGACCTCGGCGACAAATAATATGGCCTATGTTTACCATCTCCAAGGGAACTTAGCCCGCGCGGATGCGATGTGCCGTGTAGCCCTGGCACAGCGCAAGAAGTTGGGGCTGGAACGGGACATCGCTTTTAGTTACCTCACAAAAGCCCATATTGATCAGGATAAAGGCAACCTGGAAAGTGCCGAACGTTATACACGGTTGGCCCTACGGGGATTTGACCGCGTTGGCGAGGTACGCGGGTTAATTATGGCCTATGCCTCACTGGCTAATATCCACCGCTACCTGGAACATTATGAGGAATCG
The DNA here is from genome assembly GCA_016928755.1 of Anaerolineae bacterium. Classification (GTDB taxonomy): domain Bacteria; phylum Chloroflexota; class Anaerolineae; order B4-G1; family SLSP01; genus JAFGKB01. The sequence goes on from JAFGKB010000284.1 coordinate 1,045, forward strand.
GAAGCTTATCTGGAGCAAGGGGTCTCCTTGGCCTTGAAAATCCGTAACGAGCCATTGTTAGCGAGTCTCTTCGGTTCCTATGGCAGCGAGCAACGCAGTTATGCCATCTCTTTGCGCGCCTTGGGGAATACGCATAACCAACGTCTTATTGAATCCCTCTTCTTAGGTTCCATCGAGTACTTGCAGAAGAGTCTGGAATTAGCCGGTAAATATGGTGACCAGTGGCTTTTGGCCCGGGGCCAACTTGAGTTAGCCATGACTTACCTATATTACGGGAACCATGCTGACGAAGAGATCATCAAGTTAATTGATTGGGTATGGGAGACTGCTTCCCGGCTTGAGGACAAACTACTCCTAGGCTATGTCCAAGAGGTGCGTGGCATTATGGCACTGCATAATCGCGATTACACCCGCGCCGCCCGCCAATTAGTCTTGGCATCGCGTTTAATTGCTCAGCGTCCCGGTCGCGAAGCTAATGAGTTCTTCGACCGGCTGAGTGAGATTATCTTGGACACAGAACTCCCCCAAGATGCAGTGATCGCGTTGTCCCGCACAATTCTCGAATCCCTAGGGGAACCGCCGGAAAGCCCTTATTTACAATCCCTCCAATCCCTCTGCCAACAAACTGTAGACTTACAATTAATCTAATAATTTGACTTCTACCCACAGAGTGGCTCCCTGTGGGTGTTCTGTCAAATTAAGTACGCCATCTTCTACAACGATTTCCTGTCCAGAGAAGTGCTCTACAAAGCGTGTCCCATCGGCAATACCCCCATGTGCGACCGGCAAAGGGCCAGCCGGGCGAGGGGCCGAGGCACGTTGCGCAATAACTAAGATTCGGCCCGCTATACTCTCGCGTTGATAGGCCAGGCAGTCCTTCTCAATAGCCAATACTTGGAATCCACCCCGCTGTAAAACCGGAGAGTGGCGGCGCAGGGCAATCAGTTTGCGGTAAAAGGCCAAAATTTCGTGATCCCATTTACTTTCATCCCATATCATACATCCCCTAGGGCCAACGTCGGGTTGGTCAACCATACCGATTTCGTCCCCGTAATAGAGACACGGGATACCGGGATAAGTGAATTGGATAATCGCAGCCAGGCGTAACAGGGCCTCATTACCGTCAACCAGAGTGCGCCAGCGTGGCGTATCATGCGTCCCCAAGACATTGAATTGTTGTAACGCCATAACCCAGGGGACGGCGGCCCGGATATTAGTCCAAGATTGAACCAAGGCACCGGTTGTCCAATGGGTGATTGACGTAATCGGCCGGGGTAACCCCTGCGCACCAATTTTCACCGACTGGGTCCAATATTGCAAGGGAATAGTAAGCCCTTGGTAATTCATAATTGCATCCCATTGGTCCCCTTGTAATTGATTAGTACCATCGAAGAAATTTTCCCCAAGGAGATAAGCCTCAGCTCGGGTTTCCTTAACGGCCTGGCGGATCCCCTGGGCCACGGTGCGCCCTAGTTGTGTGGCCCCCTGACGGCCTAGCATATTACCCACATCAATGCGCCAGCCATCTATGGCAAAGGGGGGGCGAAGCCAACGCCGGAAGATGGCGTCTTGGTCCTGGTAGATGACGCGACGGAGTTCCTCGTTATTATAGTTAAGTTTGGGGAGCAACCACACGCCAAGCCAGGATTCATAATCCTTTGGATGGTCGCGAAAGGTAAAGTAACCGGCTTCGGGAGCAGCGGCATCTTTGAGGGCCTTCTGAAACCACGGATGCCAGTACCCGCAATGGTTAGGCACGATATCCAGCAGATAGCGTATACCGCGTGCGTGTAAGGCGGTGCTCAGTGCCTCAAGTGCTGCATCTCCGCCGAAATGGGGATCGACATGCTCATAGTCTATCACATCGTACTTGTGATTAGTGTGTGCCGTAAAGACTGGGTTCAGATATAGGGCATTGACGCCTAAAGCCTCCAAGTAGTCCAGGTGTTGTTGAATGCCTTGTAGGTCGCCCCCAAAAAAGGTCACCGAGTGCGGTAGCCCATCCGGTAAGGGTTCACCCCAGGGATAGACCTGGGGGCGAAAGCCTTTGTACTCGAAATCTTCCGGTTGGGGGTCATTCGCCGGGTCACCGTTAGCGAAGCGATCCGGGAATATCTGGTAGAAGACACTTTCCATAACCCAGGCCGGCGGTGTATAGCCGGCTAAAATGCGAAAATCGGTAGCATCTGTGGGGATAGCGCGGGACGGCCCGGCAGCACTGTAAAACCAGATACCGTCCTCGGCTTCCAGAATAAAGCGATAGTGTACCGTTGGTTCAGCGATGGGTAACTCGACCCCCCACCAAGAGACCGGGGAAGATGTAGTTTGTAATGTCAACGGCTTGATGTGTTGTTCCCCATCAGGGAAAGTACGTAGATAGACTTTGTG
>JAFGKB010000285.1 GCA_016928755.1 Anaerolineae bacterium
GTCCCTACTGCTGCCCCGTTGGCTTATGCCGGGAGTTCACTTTTGCAGATGCCACATGTTGATGCTGTCAGTATTCCGGCAGATGCGCGCTTCCGTATTGGGGTCTCGATGCCGATGGGGGCTACTGACCGTTACAATTTGCCGGCTTTGGGCATTGGCTGGACTATGGATTGGTCGGCCCGCGCGATTCCCCAGTTGCCGGGGGGCATTGCCTATGCCCAGACGGTGCGTATGAGCCGTGAGGGACTTTCTCTTGATCGCACTACGTTGACGGCTATCGCCCAGGCACGTCCTCATTCCTTGTGGCTGATTTCCAATGAGCCGGATGTCCGTTGGCAGGATAATGTCCCGGCGGATACTTATGCCCGGCTCTATTATGATGCCTATACGGCCATCAAAACCGGTGACCCCACCGCTGTGGTGGCTGCTGGAGGTATCTCGCAGCCGTCACCTATGCGTATGCATTACCTGGATCAGGTGCTATCCGTCTACCAGGCGTGGTATGAGACCCCACTCCCCGCTGATGCGTGGCATATCCATAACTATATGCTGCGTGAGGAACGGGACAGTTGGGGTGTAGATATTCCTCCGGGTATAATAGAGGATACAGGGTTGCTCTATGATGTTGAAGATTCCGGTGACTTGGCTGCCTTCCGCCTACAGATATATGACTTCCGGCGGTGGATGGCGGAGCGTGGTTACCGGGAGACACCCTTGATTATTTCTGAATATGGTGTAACCATGCCAGAAGATTACGGTTTCCCGCCGGAGCGGGTTCTGGCTTTCCTGATGAATACCACACGTTTCTTCCTGGATGCCACGGACCCGGAGATTGGGTATCCGTTAGATCAGAATCGCCTGGTACAGAAGTGGTGTTGGTTCAGTCTGGCCTATTACCGCTACCCTACCGGTGACTTAATTGATGTGGTTGGTGAAACTTGGACGCCTCTTGGGGCGGCATGGATTAAATATTTGGGCAGGTAATATGGAAGATAAATCAGAACTTTCAAAACAGCCCGCATCACGGACGGCGCGTAAATTAAACTATAAACAACTTCTGCGTTGGGGCTTGACCTTGGGCGTGATGGTCATCGTCATCTGGCTCCTGGTTAATGAACTTTCGTGGGCCGATGTTGTGACCGCGCTAAAGCAGGCCGACTATAGCTGGGTAATTATTGGTACCCTGGCCATTATCGGTACTTTCTTCGTGCGTGCGTGGCGCTGGCAGGCGTTGCTCTGGCAGGCGAATTTGCCCCTGCGTCCCACACTGACCGCGCTCCTGGTGGGTCAGGCCGTTAATACTGCCTTGCCTATGCGCAGTGGTGATGTAGTGCGCGCTGTGTGGGTCAGCCCTGAAAAGGGCACGAATGCTCCTGAAGCATTGGGCAGTGTAGCCCTGGAGAAGGTCTGGGACTTGTTTGGCTTGCTTATTTGCGGCTTGATTCTCCTGGCCTGGATGCCGCTGCCGGGATGGTTTGAGCAATCAACCTGGGGCACGGCGTTAACCTTGGCGGTTGGATTGGTGCTGCTGTGGGTGGGCTTGCGCTGGCAGGAGGTTTTCTTCCGCTGGATTGGGAAACTGTTGACCTTTTTGCCCACCGGGTGGGATGCGGCCGTATTGCCCCGGCTGCAGAAACTGGCTCAAGGATTGGAATCTATCCGCAATGTTGATGCTTCCGCACGGGTTTTTTTGTGGACGGCAGCGAACTCCGCCCTGGGGATTCTGGCTAATTGGGCTGCAATGCGGGCCTTCGGTATCCACTCGCTAGCTGCTGCCATCTTTTTATTTGTGGCCTTGATGTTAGGGGGGGCGGTTGTGCCCACACCGGGTCGCCTTGGCGTTTTCGAGGGGATTTGTGTAGTTTCCCTGGCTCTCTTCGGGATACAGAATGACGCCCTTGCCTTGGCCGTTGGGTTAGTGCTCCATTTGATAGTTATGGTGCCACCGCTCTTAGGAGCTGCACTCCTGGCTTTTTGGCCCGATATGCGCCCGCGAAACGTGGCCGCTAAAAAATCTATTTAGGTCTAGGTGAATTGATGACCATAAAGTATTCCGTTATCATACCGGCCTATCAGGCCGAGAACGAGATCGGTGATTGTGTCCGTGCTCTGAATAAGCAATCTGTCCCCCGCGAAGAGTATGAGATTATTGTGGTCAATGATGGTTCCATTGACGCCACGGCTGAGGTTGCCCGTGAGGCCGGTGCAGATCAGGTTATCACAATCCCTAATAGTGGCCCCGCAGCCGCACGTAATAAGGGCGCAGAGATTGCACAGGGTGAGCTATTGCTCTTTACCGATGCCGACTGCGAACCGGTTCCTGATTGGATCGACCAGATGTCCAAGCCTTTCCTGGAAGATGAGACGGTTGCCGGTGCAAAGGGTGTCTACCTCTCGCGCCAAGGGGAGCTTATTGCCCGTTTCACTCAGTTGGAGTATGAGGATAAGTATATCCGTATGGCCCGTCAGGAGCAGATAGACTTTATCGACACCTATTCTGCTGCATACCGGAGGGACATCTACCTGACTAATGGGGGCTTTGATGCCCTATTTACCACCGCCTCGGTTGAAGATCAGGAGTTCTCCTTCCGTTTGGCCCGGAAGGGCTACCGGCTGGTCTTCCAACCGGATGCCAAAGTCTATCACCAGCATAACCGGACATTGCGCCATTACTGGCGGCGCAAGTTTGGCATTGGCTATTGGAAGTTCTTGCTTCTGCGCTGGCATCCTGAGCGTACTGTCAAGGACTCGCATACACCCCAGACCCTCAAATTACAGATTGTGCTGCTTGGATTAGCCGGATTGTTATTGATGGCGGGTATTTGGTGGACACCGGCTTGGTTGTTGGCCGTGGTTTCTTTGACTGCCTTCTATGCCACGGCGGCTTCGTTCCTGGTGCATATTGCCCAGAAAGACCCCGGTGTTCTCCCGGCAGCTCCGTTCTTCCTGGTGGAGCGGTCGTTGGCCCTGGGGATGGGCCTGGTGGTAGGATTCTTGCATTTTTCCCGTGAGGCCAGCCCGCGCCAGGCTCCTATTAATGGTCTTAACCGGTTGCTCAAGCGCACGATGGATATCGTAATCGGCTTGCTGGGCTTAATTATCAGTTTGCCATTATTGGCGATTTTGGCCCTGGCCATAAAACTGGATTCCCCTGGCCCGGTCTTCTTTGTACAAGAACGTGCTGGTGAGAATGGCCGCCCCTTTAAGATTTATAAGCTCCGCACTATGGTCAAAGATGCCGAGGAACAATTGCCTGATTTGGTGGATTTGGAGTCCCTATCATCCCCGGCTTTTAAGATACCTGATGACCCTCGTATAACGCGGGTGGGGCGTTTTCTGCGGCATACCAGCATGGACGAATTGCCCCAACTCCTTAATGTCCTCAAGGGTGATATGAGCATCGTCGGCCCTCGTCCGGAGGAGATGCGGGTGGTACAGCTTTATAATGACTGGCACCGGCAGCGACTGGCCGTTAAGCCCGGCGTCACCGGGCCGATGCAGGTCAATGGGCGCGGTGATTTGGACCTGGACGAGCGGATTAAGTTGGAACTGGATTATATCCATAACTACTCTGTCTGGAAGGATATCCAAATCCTAATAAAAACAGTAGGGGTTGTTTTCTCAGGGAAGGGGGCCTACTGAATCGCCGTGCGGGAGCCTTAACCTGTGCCCTGATAGCTGTGGGCTTTAGCCTGGCGGTTTATCTTCTGACATTGGCTTCTGACCTCACCTGGCGACATTGGGGCGCTGATGGCGGTGACTTTATAACCGCTGCTTTAACCGGGCGCATACCTCACCCGCCGGGATTCCCTGTATATATGACCTTGGCGGATTTATTTATCCGCCTTCCTTGGTATTCTCCTGCCTGGCGGCTTAATTTGCTTTCCGCTGTAATGGCTTCAAGTTCTGCCGGTATGTTGGCCTGGACTGTGTGGCGGTATAGTAACTCCGCCGGTATCACATTAACAACTGCTTTATGTTTGGCTTTTGCTCCGCTTTTGTGGTCACAAGCTCTTATCACTGAGGTTTATACCACTGCTGCATTCTTCTCTACCCTGGTATGCGTCTTGATCTGGCAGGATAAATCGCGTGTTCCCGGTTTTGTCGTGGGGCTGGTATGGGGATTGGGGATAGCGACCCATACAACGCTGATCTTTTTATCGCCTCTGGTTCTTTATTGGATTGGGAAGGATGAGCGGCTAAAGCCGTCACTACAAATAGGGGAATGGCTAATGCCGTTATTACAAGCTGGCGGGAGCGTTTTTCTGGGGCTTTTGCTGGGTGCTCTCTCGTATAGTCTGTTATTCCTGCGGGGAGCGTGGCCCCAGCCCTGGGGCAATATTGTGTCGCTCCAAAGCTGGTGGGAGATAGTGAGTGCACGTCTCTACTGGGGTTTTGCATTTGGCCTCCCCCTGTCTCATTGGCCGGCGCGTCTGTTGGCTTGGGCCGCGCTGTTAGCCCGGCAGTTTACGCCGGTTGGTGCTTTGTGCGTTATCTTGGGTTTGCATTCTCTCCGGGCCAGGTCTGCGGCCTTGGCATGGAGTATGGTCGCCGCTTTGGCTTTGGGCAGTATTTACGCTGTGGGGTACAATACACCAGATTCGTTGGTGTACTTAGTGTCGTTTTTGCCCTTGTTGGCCTTATGGCTGGCCGAGGGTCTAATGTGGCTTGGTGAACGAGGTGTGCCACACTGGATTGGCTTGGGATTAAGTGTTGCTTTATTAGCCCTGAACTGGGGGGCTTTGGATTTGCATAATGACACGGCGGCATTATCCTGGATTATGCGCACGTTGGAACAAGCGGCGGATGGCGCCGTGCTGGTGACGCATGAGGACCACCATACATTTGCATTATGGTATGCTCAGGAAGGGTTGGACTTACGCCCGGATGTGGTGGTAGTGGACCGTGATCTGTGGGCGAATGCGGCATATCGTAACTTTTTAAGTAGCTCCACCGGGCAACTTGTAGAATTTATCGGACAGCGACCTTTTTGTGAGGTCGGGGCTGAGGAGGTAGTGTGTCAATAGATAGAGAGACCTGGCGCAAGATTGGGATTGTGCTTATCGTTGTGGGGGGAATATTGCTGGTCATCTGGGGGGTGCGCATCTACACCGCTACCCGTTCACTGGTGGGGCATGCCCGGCAGGCACAAGCGTTGCTGTCCGGCGACCCGGTGGAGATATTGCGCGAGAACCCCGAGCTGCCGGGGCAGTTAATCCTTGGTGTGCGGGAGGATTTCGTCTCATTGAAACAGACCGTGGGGTGGTTGGCTCCTGTAGGTCGTGTTTTCGGATGGCTTCCCAAAGTCGGCCCGCTGCTGGCTAACGCACCGGAGTGGTTGGTTGTCGCCGATGGCTTTACAGAAGCCGGAGTGATTCTGTGGGAGGGCTTCTCTCCCACTGTAGCTGCCTGGCTGGATGGGGAGCCGGTTACCCAAGCTCTTAATGCGTCCTTTGAGCCGGGTGCTCCTGATCTCGCTCCTGCCGGGGACGCTGTGCACCGTGCGCGCTTGGCTCTTGAGAAGATAGACCTGGCGGTGCTTCCTGATGAATATGAGCCGCTGGCGGTGCAATTCCGTGAACTTTTACCCCTGGTTGAGGATGGCCTGGGTTTGGTGGAGTTTGCGCCTGAATTGCTTGGCTTGGATACACCCCAGACTTACCTGGCGCTGGCATTGAACGATGTGGAACTCCGGCCCGGTGGCGGCTTTATCACGGCTGTGGGGGAGGTGCAGATACAGGCCGGTGAAATCTTGACTATGACCTTTGCCGATAGTTACCGAGTCGATGATTTCTCGCAGCCTTATCCTGATCCCCCGGAGATGATGCGCCGTTTCCTGAATGTTGATTTGTGGGTTTTTCGGGACAGTAACTGGTCGCCGGATTTTCCAACTTCGGTTGCCCAGGGTTTGGAACTTTACCGTCCTAAACACCCGGTGGATGTCAATGGGGTCGTCGCCCTGGATATGTGGGCTGTCCAGGAGGTAATCGGAGCAGTGGAGCCATTGACCGTGTCTGGCTTTGATGAACCGGTTATGGGTGATTCGGTGATGGACTATGTCTATAAGCTCTGGAAACCTGATGAGGGTGAGACGTTGGGGGAATGGTGGGGACAGCGCAAATCCTTTATGGCTCCGCTGGGCTTTGCCGTCCTGGACCGGATTCAATCGGGAGATGTGGATTGGCTGAAGTTGCTGCAAACCATTCTTACATTGTTGGATGAGCGACACTTGATGGTCTATCTGGATGAGCCGGAGGTTGAGGCTTTCCTGGTCGAACAGGGATGGGGGGGTGCCCTGGCTGAGCCGTCAGGAGATTATGTTATGCCGGTTGAGGCTAACTTGGGCTTTAACAAGGTAAGCGCAAATATTGAGCGTGCCTTTGAATATGAGGTAGATCTGAGTACCGTCCCTTACCGGGCTAAGTTAACGCTGGTTTACACAAATACCGGCACGGCTGATATTGCCTGCATCCCAGAAGCACGTTATGACGCCACCTATGAGCAGATGATGGACCGTTGTTATTGGAACGCGCTGCGGGTTTATGTCCCCGAGGGTGCAGAATTATCCTATTCCAGTCGCCATCCTATCCCTGCAAAGTCGGTTGCTAGTGGGGTGGGATGGGATGGTAAAGCCTATGTTACAGATGCGCCAGAGGGTGATTACACAGTGTTTAACCAGGCATTACTCTTGCCTACAGACTACCACCGTAAAGTTAGTTTTGAATACACTTTGCCGGAGAGTATTATCACCCAGGATGATGAGTCCTTAACTTATACCTTAGATATCCAGAAGCAAGCCGGTATACTCTCCGTTCCGGTGCGCGTAATCTTGCATCTACCTCAAAATGCGGTATTATTGTCCTTACAACCCGAACAAGTTTCCGGGGATGATGTAACACTTTTCTTTGATTTAAACTTAAACATGGACCGCCAAGTCGTAGTGCGGTATCGTGAATAGTATAGTAAGGAGTAATGATTATGCGGCGGTATCTTCAGGTTTTGTTTATCTTGTGTGGTCTGGCCGGGCTGGCTCTATTGAGCAGCTTGCCGGTTGCCTGGGCTATGCCGGAGCAGAGCGCATTGCGGTTTACCGTGCCTACGCGCACACCGGTGCCACAGCCTACTAGTCCACCTCCAACTTCTGGTGGCGGCGGTGGTGGTGGTTCTAATCCTTCCCCTACTCGAACACCTGCGGCTGGTGCGACACTCACGCCAACGCCTCCTGCCGGAACCAAGAATCTCACACCTTCCCCAACACCGAAGGCTGGTTCGACGGTGACCGTCACGCCTAGGCAGACTGTCACACCAGGACGGTCAACGGCGACAGTAACGGCAGCTCCTACTAAGGATATTGTGGAGGATGGTGCTACCCCGGTTACCGGTGATAATGAGGAAGTCGCCCTGACCGGCGATGACACAGAGGAAACGGGCACGGCCACAATTCCACCGGCTGTGAATGTGACTGCTACTCCTGTGGAGGAAGACTCTGTTGCATCTGGCGTTGGCATCCATCCTCTCTTCTTCTGGGGCATAGGTCTGTTAGGACTAGGTATTGTGATTATTGTGCTCTGGCGGAAGTTGAAGGTTTAGGGTTAAAGTGTTATCGGTTTGGGCGTTATCTTAAATGACGGTTGCGGTTGAATTCGATCACGTATCTAAACGTTTCATCCTGGAAAAATCCCGCTCACAATCTTTCCAAGAGGTGATGGTCAATCTCTTTAAGCGTGAGCGACGTGAATCCCAGGCATTCTGGGCTTTAAATGATGTCACTTTTTCCCTGGAGAAGGGGAAGACGGTTGGCTTTATCGGGGCTAATGGAGCCGGTAAAAGCACCGCCTTGAAGATGATTTCCAGTATCATTGAGCCTACTTCGGGCGAAGTGCGTTCTTACGGGCGTGTCGGTGCTCTGTTGGAATTGGGCGCCGGTTTTCATCCTGACTTAACCGGGCGTGAGAACATCTTTCTTAACGGTGCTATTTTAGGCTTGAGCCGGGATGAGATACGGGGTAAGGTGGATGATATTATCAGCTTTGCCGAGCTTGAGCGTTTTATTGATGTCCCTGTTAAGCACTACTCTTCCGGTATGTATGTGCGTTTGGGTTTCTCTGTCGCCATCCATACCAAACCTGAAATTTTGCTGGTGGATGAAGTCCTCTCTGTTGGTGATGCTAACTTCCAGCATAAGTGCATGGAACAGATTGCCCAACTGCGCAACTCTGGTGTGACTATTGTACTGGTCTCTCATAGCCTTGAGACCATCCAGTCTTTTTGTGAGCACGTTATCTGGTTTGATAA
>JAFGKB010000286.1 GCA_016928755.1 Anaerolineae bacterium
AGCTTGGCAAATCCAAGCACAGATGTAAGGGGGGTACGCAATTCATGGGAGACAGTAGAGATAAACTCTGTTTTCATCCGGTCAACTTCGTATTCATGGGTAACATCGCGCAGGACGGTCACAACACCTTGAATATTATCCATGTTAACCTCTGCACCGGGAGAAAAAACGGCCTTGTGACGTTGTACTAACGCACAAGCGGAAGTTTTATACACGTAAGATACGGCGTTATGTCCCTGCTTAAGCATTGTGGTGAAGTAATCGGTGAACACCTCACCGGGATGGGTCAGGGAAACGGCAATGAGCTGTTCTAAAACATCTGAATCTACAACCTCAGAAAAGGCAAAGCCCCGGATTTGATTGCTATTTATACCAAGTATCCGCTCAAAAGCCGGGTTGAACAAGACGATTCTCCCCGCCAGGTCTGTGACCACCAAGCCATCTGAGATATTCTGCACAATCGTATCCAGGCGATTCCGTTCCGCCAGCAAGTCAGCAGCACGTTCCTGGATGCGGACTTCTAACTCACGATTGTAGGTCTGGAGTTCCCGGTAGAGTTGGGCGTTCTGTAACGCAGCCGCGGCATGGTGGCTCAGTAATACCAGGGTGTCAATATCCTGCCGGCTGAGAAGTGCCCCGGATTGTTTATGCCCAAACAAGTACAGGCCCAAAAGTTCGTTATGGTGGCGCAAGGGAAGACAGACTTCGACACCCTTCTGCCCTAGAGTTGCGGCCGCAGTCACAACTTTATCAGGGAGTTGGCGAACATCATTGACCAGCAGCGGCATATTGTTCTCATGTAGCCACCCGATTATGTCCCGGCTCACAGTCCCTTGGAAAGAGGCAGCAACCGTATAGACTTTTTGGTCACCGTTATCCAACAGAACTAATGTCGCATGGACTAAGCCAAGGCGGTCAGCAATCTGATAAGTTAACAAGTTTAACACATCACTTAAAAGTATTGTCGTTGATAGTGTCTCGCTTATCTCGCGCAGGACAGCCTGGAAATCAAGGTGATCCCGGTAAAAGGTACGCGCGACACCCTGCTCTATATAGAGACGCAAAGGATTGTAGACAACAAAGACAATTAAGGCCCCCGCGATACCGGCCAAATAGTCATTATATGCTCCGGTGGTTTGAAAAATGACCGCGCGCGCACTAGAGACTGCCGCCATATAAACAACCACCAGCATGCCCGCAGCCACACCATATACCAGTGTACGGTTGATGATAAATTCGATGTCTAGCAAGCCATAACGGAAGATAGCAACCATAAAGACAACCGGCAAAATCAGGCCGGTGAGGTTTGTTACGGTTAAAGGTAACCACGGTTTACCCAAGAATGTCGAGGGAAGTGCATAGAATGCGATCCAGGGCAGAATACCTAAACCCAGACCCCAGAAAATCCATAGAATTTGATTGCGGGTGCCAGGGTTACGACTTGTCCGGTAAGTATGTCCCAAGGCCACAAGTCCGGCTATGATCATGAGGATCGCTAAAGGGTTAAAGACTACGAAAATCGCATCCCGGATTCCCAGGATGGTAGTCCGTGAGGATGCTAAAGCCGTAATAGTTAAAATCACAGGAATGGCCGCGTAAATAACAACGGGTAAACGAGGAAAACGTAATAACAACGTCTTAACTTCTGGAAAGATCAGAAATGTATACAAATAAGTGCTCACACATAGCCACACAGCGAGCAGGTCGATGGGAATAAATAACCAACCCCATATCAATGCCAAATTAGCACCGGAGACAGGGAATAAGTTATTAAGCTGGATATATGCCATGAACGTGAAGAAGAGTGCGAGCAACCGCGCCCCGCGATCTTGTCCTCGTCCCAAGAGGATAAGACAAACAATAATAAAAGTAACAAAAGGAATTGCCCAAAGCGTACCGCCACGCCATAATAAATCATTAAGGGGGACTTTTTGCCAGGGGATATTAAGCTCTAAAGTCTCTGTACCACGACGAACCAAATAAGTGGCACCGGTCTGCTCACCGGAATGGAGAAACTTTGTATGCCAATAGCCGGGAACGAGCAAGCCTTCATTAGTCTCAAGCGGACCAATTTTCAAGATAACGTCATTTACTTGCAAAGAGGAATCTTGAGGAACTTGTCTAACGATAATATTTTCACCGTAGTAGATGCCAATTTGATCGGATGGCGTGCGCAAGAGTAAAACTAAAAGCCAGCACTCATAGAGCAACATTCCTACCGCCAGTAATAACAGCAGCAAGATACGAATTTTTGCAGGAGGCCAGCGCTTTAAAATATGCATAGAACCCGATTTCCTTTCTCAGACGGGTCATTTATGATGTAATAAATAGCAATCCGTATTATAACAAGGGAGCGTCTCAAAAGATTGTGTCCTAACCCTAATCAAGATTGTAACACAATGAAAAGATAGATGCAAACGCCGCTATTCCTAATATCCAACCCGGACATTTACGGGATTAGGCAGTGGCTCCTCCCTGGCCGCAGCATTTAATGCCGTAGCCAGGGCAATCATTCGCTTACGCTCTGCCTCCTGGACACCCAATGCACCAGCCCGGTGCGGACTAAGCACAACATTATCTAGCTCACCAAAAGGATAAGCCGATGGGGGTGTGTTAACACGTGCCCCAGACTCACGAGGATATGTATACCAGACGTCCAACCCGGCAGCGTGTAACATACCATCCCGCAAAGCCTTGTATAAGGCAGACTCCTGTACGATAGCCCCACGCCCAACATTGACTAACACAGAGCGCGGTGACAACAACGCCAGTTCGGCAGCCCCGATAAGTCCTTCTGTCTCAGGTGTTAACGGCAGCGTAATAATAAGGGCCGTCACGCCAGGTAACAAATTATGTAACGCTGACGCCGGATAGACCATCGCACCCTCCATCTCTATGGGGGTGGTCACAGAACGCCGGGTCGCCAGCACTTGCATGCCCAATCCCATACAAATACGGCCAACTCTCCGTCCTATAGCTCCATATCCCAGGATCAGGGCTGTTTTACCACCAAGTAGGACGGCGGGATTGGGACCATAGCGAGGTCGCCAGTCGTGAGAGCGTAGAGCACGATCCATAGGTACAATGAACTTAGCCGCGGCTAATAAAAGGGCCACGGTCATCTCCGCAACCGGTTCCGCATTATGATGCAGGTTATGAACCGCTATATTGGGGAAGTATAACATCAGGTCGCGGGTCTCCGAAGGCAATCCTGCCCAGGGAATAATCAAGGTATGAAGATTGGGGCTACCGGATAGATGATCCCGTCTTGGACGCCCGGCGACCAGGATATGATAATTGGCAGGATAGGAAATCTCCATCCCAGTTGTTAACGTGATATGGGGATCAAGTGAACTTTGTAAATAGTCCAGCATATCGGTTTCAGGTGTATGTAAAAGATGTACATTAACTCTCATTTTTCCTCTCCTCAAAAAGCAAAGAGGTTGTCACATAATGAAAGGCGGCAACCTCTCTGCGGAACCATTAACGAAGACTTTTGTAGTCTTGTCCCACTTGCGATCTACTGAGATTACAAAAACAGGGACTCACTAACCTTAGGTAAGATATAGGCATCAACGTCTACATCATTTTCCGGTTCAGGCACATCCTTGAAGAGCGACCAGGCTTCAATATGCGAGACTGACGCGCCGGGTTCAACGACGGTCAGCGGGCCAAGGGTCTCCACTTCTAACATCGCACCGTCAGTGTAGGTCTCAATATTGGCCGCCATATCGGTGTAAGTAGCTCCCGGCACAAATTCAAAGGTCTTTACAAAGAGATGGTGGTCGCGAATATAGGCCACCCAATTATCGGGGACCCTATACCCGGCCTTCTGCTTTTTAGCATTGCCGGCTTCTTGCTGGAGCATAATGTATTTTGACCCCCAATACCAGCGGCGGTCGGCCATATCGGTGTAAGCCCACAAAACAATGGAGCTGGTAGGCAATAAATTCCCCCCGTGACTACCTCGTGGCGGCAGCGGGACAATGGCCTTACCATTAGGGGCCATCACAGACAACCCCCAAGGGGCCATCTCAACCGGCCATACCCCGGTATTACGCAGCCAATGCGTTACTTTTAACTGTGCCTTATCTGGTACCAATTCAACATCCAGCGCCTTCTCAATACCGGTCAGTGTCTCCACCGGTTGGATAAAGCGGACAAATCCGGGGTGCTCTTCGACCCTCACCGGGGAATTGGCCGGCGCGTAAGTGCGGGGGAATGCCTCTGGCGCGTGGCGCAGATAGTGCCCACCGAAAGGCAACCACTCATCCCCGCCGGTCACCCCCTGGACTTCTTGGTTTACCCAGAATTCATTATCTTCACCGATAAATCCGAAATGAATGAGGTGGGGGCCAACATCCCCGGTTACGATGAGTTCAATAATACCATTAAATAGCCGGTAACAAGTCGGCCAGCCGCCATATTCCACAATTTCCATAATAAGGTTCCTCCTCTAAAAGATTAATCACTGATTATTCAGATTACACGGATTACATAGATTAATACTCGTCAATTATACCTTGAAGGAGCATATCTTTCCCTCTTAGTCTACGCTGTTGTACCAAATATCTGATGGAAAGCTCTTGTGATTTCACGATTTGAAGCTACGTTATTCAGAAAAGAATCCCTTAACCCTGGGTCCTTGATATTAGCAGCATGTTCCTGTAAAAGACCATATGCCAAATGAATGATCTCGTCGGCGCGTGAATCGCTTAATCCCTGCAAAACTCGGAATGCTGAAAAATAGACATTGAACGGATTTTCCGCCCCCTCCAAAGTACGGTTCTGCGCGATATAATCCAAAACCTCCTCAAGATAAACTCCAGCTCCGGACAAAGAGCCTTCCGCCAAGCTTAAGGACAACAACCCGGCTAAAATGTCCATAATCAAGTATGGCTCATTAAACTCCCTGCGTAATTTCAGAGCTTGCTCATATACTTCCCTGGCTGCGTTGAATTTTTCGCAGGCTGTCAATGCATATCCCATATTTGTCAGCGCATAGGCTTGAATAGAATACTCTTTAATCTCTCGTGCAATTTCTAAAGCCTGTTGGCTATATGCATAGGACTCCTGATGCTCTTCCCGGTAATAGAGTAAAAGGCCCAATAACCCCAATGTACGACATTCCCCCCGTTGGTCACTTATCACCCGCCGGATTGATAAAGCTTCCAAGAGTAACTTGTAAGACCGCGTGTAACAACCCACACGCAAGAAGACATAGGCGATATTGTGAAGTGTTTTTCCTTGTTCCCGCCGGGCAGCAATTTCCTTCTGGATACTGAGAGCCTGCCCGTAATGGTCAAGGGCTTGTTCATAATTACCCCGCTCCAAATCCAAAACGCCAAGGTTGTTGAAACCATTAGCCTGCCCGCGCAAGTCCCCCATCTGCTCTTTGAGCACTAAGCTCTGGGTGAAATAATCTTTAGCATGGACATAATCACCTTTACGCGCGGCAACAGAACCTAAGTTGCTTAAGGAGGCACTCTCCCCCCAACGATTACCCAAAGCACGATAACCGATAATTGCTTGATGATAATAATCTTCCGCTTCGCTATAGTTAACTGTCAAGTAAGCGATATTTCCCAACTGGCGCAGATTATGGGCCTGAATACGTTGTAGATTCACCGTCCGGGCAAGTTCCAGGCTTTCCTGGCAACGTTGCCGGGCAACTGCATATTGGGCACGAGAAATACCAATGGCCCCTAAGATACTAAGCTGTAATGCTTCCCCATAAATATCACCGATCTCACGATAGACATCCAGACTCTTAACTGTCCATTGAGAAGCTTGTTCATAGGCCCCCTGTTGAAGTGTGACTTGCCCCAAACGGCCCAGGACGAAAGCAGAAGCTGAGGCCGTAGGCATATGATGGAGGGTCTTTAAATCCTCCAATGTCGCCAGACCCTTCCGCAACAGAGTCTCACCATGATCACATTGGCCAAGTTGAAAATCAAACCAGCCTTTACAAGCCAGACCTTTTGCCAGCAGCACAGATGGCCCTGACGATGATAAAACCTCTACTAACCGGTGAAACACCTGTGAGCCTTCCTGAAATGCGCTGCGCTTATCATAGAACATAAACAGGCTATCTATTCCACCGGCTAATAATTCAGTTTCTCCTTGCTCAATAGTCCAATGCCATGCCGTGCGGATATTTGCAATTTCCAAGGCTATCCAGTTTAAGGCCTCACGTTGCGCCGCCCCCTTCAAAGCATCCTCAGCTTCGGCCAGTAGCGAGAGATAATACACAGCGTGGGAATCAGAAACTTGCGACCGTACGTCAGGAACCTGGGCTAATTTCTCCTGGGCACAACGACGTAAGAGGTCGTGCATCTCATAGCGCATAGTGCCGGAATCTGAGGATGCTGTACTCTGGCGCAAGAAGGATTTATTCAACAAGCCAAGCAATATCCGGGGCGTAATCCCCGTAATCTCCTGAGCTGCTGCTTTATCAAAACTATCCGGGAAAACAGCCAGGCGACAGACGGCGTCTTTTTCTACCGAGGACAGAAGTCCCCAGGAAGTATCGAAGACAAAACGTAAACTGCTGTGCCGTTCTGTACCCCTGCGTTGGACAGCTTCTAAAAGGTCAATATTGGTTCCAATCTGATCCGCTATTTCAGAACAGGAAAAGACTTGCAGCCAACCGGATGCCAACTCAATCGCCAGGGGCATGCCCTCAACAAGTTGTGTGATCCGCACCACCGGAGGAAGTGTCTGAGACGAGAGACTAAACCCAGGGCTAATACGTTGTGCACTTTCGACAAAGAGATTAACGGCGGGGAAGTCCGTTAAACCGGCACGCTCGCCATCTGCCGGATAGCCCAATCCCGCAATATACATCACCCACTCGCCAGGAACATTAAGGCATATCCGGGAAGTTACCAGGACACGTATATCTGGGGCAATATGCAAAAGGGTTGTAATCCGCTCGGCCATACTCACAAGCTGTTCGAAATTATCCAGCACTAACAACACTTCGCGCTTGCGCAGGTAGTCTCCAATCCGCAACCATAAGTTATCCTTCTCTTGGACTTCAAGCCCCAAGGCCTGGACCAAGGCAAACGCCAATGCATCCTCAGTATTTACAGTAGACAAAGGGACAAAGATAACGCCATCATGGAAAACGCATCGCTCCTCATAAGCAGCCTGTAGGGCCAGGCGAGTTTTACCAATCCCCCCCGGCCCGGCAAGGGTTAGTAAACGGCAAGTGAGATGGTTGAGTTTCTCGGATATCTGCTGTAACTCTTCTTGCCGTCCTACAAATGAGGTCAATTGAACCGGTAGATTATGCTTTTTTTGAAATAGCGGTACCAGTTCTTCATTAAGAATAAGCGAATAGTAGTCCTGTGTCTCCCGGGTAGGGTCAATGCCTAACTCACGCTCAAGTTGAGCACAACAGGCGCCATATTGAGCTAATGCCGCGCTCCGTTGACCACTTAAAGCTAATGCCAACATTAGTTGCCGGTAAGCTCCTTCCCGCCAGGGTTCAAATTCCAACTGACGGCGGGCAAACTGTTGGACCAGGGCATAATCCTCCCGATCAAGATAGGAATCGGCGAGATTATAAAATATCTGCATAGCCTGGCAGTGCAAACTCTCCCGTTGCATCAAGAGCCATTCCTCAAAGGCCATACTACTCAGTGTAAACCCAGCCAGAAGCTCTCCCCGGTAGAGGTCCGCAGCCAGGCGGAGTTGCTCAAGGCAAAAACGACAAGCCCCTAGCCGGCGATGGGGATGTGTATTAGTAGCTGCAACTAACGCCTTAAAGGCATCTACATCCACCCAGATATCGCATTGGGGATTGAGGGCGATACTCTGTCGCGTAATCTGGAGAAATGGCGGTTCGGCCTTTTTATCTCCGATAGCACGCCGTAGCCGGCTGAGTGTTTGCCGCAATGCGTGCAGAGCAGCAGCGGTGGAATGGTCAGGCCAGAACAATGTAGCTAAGGTATCCCGGCGGAAATGAGTTCCTACATGTAATGCCAGGTAAGCTAACAACGCCCTGGCGGTATCAGTTTCAAACTGTGTAATATCCCCCTTATCCCCTACAACACTGAAAGGTCCAAGAAGTCTAATGCTTAATTTTGGCATAGTGAATGTCTCTGTGACGCTTCTGTGACGTTTACTCCTTATGATAATGGGCAGGCTGGTTTAATTATAATGCAGAATGTAAAAGGCAAACAATGACATGAAAAAAACCCAACCTGAGTACTTATCTTACTTACTGCGGCTTTGGCATCCAGGCAATGGGAAAAGCTGGCACGTAATGCTTGAGCAGGTGGGCACCGGCGAGCGGCATGGATTTGCAACCCTGGAAGAGCTATTTGCTTTTTTAAAACAACAGGTTGAGAAAGACAAGAATAAGTATAACGAGTACGAGCACCTATAAGTGGATTACCCTGGCACTGCTAGAGTCGTGTGTTAGGGATATTATTTATCCAAAACCATTTTTTTACCAAGGAGGTATACCGTGAAGAATCTTTTTAAGTTGTTAGGCGTAATAGCCGTGGGGCTACTGTTGGCGGGCAGTATGTTTATATCCCTACAACGTGTAGAGGCACATGTAGAGGTGCACCCGGCGACATTAAACATCAATGCCGCAGAGACTGCGGTAATGACATTAACCATTGATGTACCAGATATCGGTATCGAGGAAGGTGGGGTACATAAAACCATTGACTTGTGGGACTACACCTACTATGCAGCCGATGGACAAACCATCGTTATGACACCACTAGTCTATACAGTAACACAAGAAGGTTGGGGAAGCTATCTCAACTTTGAGATTTCAGGCACCCATTGGCTTAGCATGACTTCAAACACGACCCTATCCAAGGATGTTGATTTAGAAATACAGGTTACCGATGGCTCAATTACCGCTACGGATACATTTGTTGTCCATGTAACAGAAGCACCAAGAATAAATTTCGCTTGGGGCAGTCTGAGTGATGTGGAGAATCCGTTTAAGATTGTCGCCGGTCAGAGAAGCCAACTTACCTATGAACTGGAGAATTACTCCAGCGATTATGAAGATTACGATAGTGAGTTGACATACAGCATTATCAACAATCCACCGGCAGCACTGGGAACAACCATCTATACCGACACCGAGAGTGAACAAAATTATCGCTATGTCCAATTTATGCCTGACCCGAAGCTTTACGGGACTTTCCATATTGAGGTCCAGGTTATGGATACTGTCGGCGTGACCGCCAGCGATATATTCACCGTTGCCGTTTACCAACCGGCCTATCTCCCGATGTTGGTCAAGAACTACCCGCCGGTTCCGGTGTTAAAACCCATTGATAACCCGGATGCCGATGGCGTCTTCTATGTAGATTGGGATGATGTGTACGCGCCTATCTATGAAGTCCAATGCGCTACGAATCCGCAATTCACAGATAGCACCGGTGGAGAAACCAACTATGACTACTGGGGTGAAACCTACTTGATAACTCCCGCCACATACTACTTCCGTGCACGGGCTTGGGTTGAGGACAAAGAGGTATATGGACCGTGGAGCAATGTGGTAAGTACGGTAGTACAGCCACGCGCTTATCTGTGGATTGATAACAACGATCCCATAGACCCGCTCTATGTA
>JAFGKB010000287.1 GCA_016928755.1 Anaerolineae bacterium
CCATTATACAAGGGTGCGGGTAGGTTTACAAGAAGGGGCGTCACCGTCATTTCGAACGAAGTTGAGAAATCTGGGGGATGTGGGAAATAACGGATTTTTTCCTAAATTCCTTTATCTTGTTGCGGTACCTGCAACACCTCTTTTCTATCCTATGAATAAATCTTACATAGGAGGTGTTGCAATGCCATTCTGGAGTAAATTGTTAGGTGAGTTCGAGAAGATGGATAGTATTATTCAACAGCAGCCCGGTATCCGGCCTTCTGAATTGGCAAAGGAGATAGGGGTATCCTCATCAACCATAATACGGCGGTTACCGAGCCTTGAGGATGCGGGATTTCTCTATAGCGAGGATAAACGTGGTGGTTTGTGGCCTTTTGGGAGGAAAAAATAGGAAATTTTCATTTCTGTTGCGTAATTTTCGTATGACCTGTGATAATATGAGTTAAACATAATCTACATATTGAAAGGAAGATAGGATATGGGACGTGCAGAGAACAAAGCGGAACGTCTGTTGCAAATAGTACAACTTTTATTAGCGCATCCTGAAGGTTTACAGCAGGCTGAGATTGCCCGGCGTATTGATGTGAACCGTTCTACGGTAACTAGATATCTTCCCGCGTTGGGTAAGTTTTCTGTGTATGAGATGGATGATGGCCGGTTGGCTGTTAATCGTGATATGTATGAGACGAAAGTGGCTTTAACGCTCCATGAAGCGCTGGCTATTCATTTGGCCGCCCGATTATTGGCTACGCGGGTAGATAAGCATAACCGGTATGCGGCATCCGCATTACGCAAGTTAGGGAGTGCCTTGGAGCCGTTGGCCCCCTTTATCAGCCAACATCTGATCGCTTCGGCGGATGTGATGGATGATGCCGGGCAGCGCTATGATCCGGTCTATATGGATGTGTTGAAGACATTAACCCAGGCATGGTCAATGGGGCGTGTTGTACATCTCTGGCACCAGCACACGGACGGCAAGATTTACGAGTATGATTTTGCCCCCTACTTTATCGAACCCTATGCCATTGGACAAACGTCACACGTTATTGGTTTGCGCGAGCCACCGGGAAAGGTGCGCGTTTTTAAGATCGAGCGCATCCGGCGGATTGAAATTACCAAACGCTCCTATACAATTCCTGAAACTTTCGACCCCCGTGAGTTGCTATCGGATGCCTGGGGGATCTGGTTTACGGATAACGATCCGGTGAAGGTGATCCTACACTTCCATTCCAATGTGGCGCAGCGAGTACAAGAAACGTTGTGGCATCGTAGCCAGGAAATTGATGTGCAACCTGATGGCAGTCTCATCTGGCAGGCCATTATCGCCGAACCGCAAGAGATGTTGCCCTGGATTCGCGGGTGGGGCGGTGATGTGACCGTGTTGGCACCGGAGTCTTTGCAACAAGCTCTGGTCGGTGAGACCCGGCGTATGGCAATGAACTACGGTTGGGAGGTGCATCGCCCACAAGAAGGGGCATCTGAATCTGTGGGTGATGATCCCGACCGGTTTTTTAATGACTTTTTTGGAGGTTAATTTTGGTAGCTCTATACCCTTTTCAAAAGCGGGTCAGTGATTTGTTGTTGTCCGGTAAGTCGGTAATTTTGCAGGCTCCTACCGGGGCGGGAAAGACACGAGCGGCTTTATATCCTTTTTTGCGCGCTTGGGAGTATGAAGAGGATTTCCCCCGTAAGTGTTTGTATACGGTGCCGATGCGGGTATTGGCCAACCAGTTTTGGGCAGAATACCAGGCACGGGTTGAGAATTACGGCTTTAAACGCCCGATGAAGGTGAACATTCTGACCGGTGAGCACCGGGCTGATACGACGTTCTCCGGTGATCTGACTTTTGCCACCATCGACCAAGTGCTTAGCAGTTTTCTTATCGCGCCTTATAGCCTTCCGCGTCGCTTAAGTAATCTGAATGCCGGGGCAATTACATCCTCTTATTTAATCTTCGACGAGTTCCACCTTTTCGACCCGGTATCCACACTCCCGACAACCTTATCCATGTTGAAGATGTTGGACGGTATTGTGCCCTTCTTATTGATGACGGCGACCTTCTCCGGCCAAATGCTGGATGGGCTGGCACGGGAACTTAACGCAGTGGTGATACCTGAGGATGCAGCGACCCGTGAGGAACTGTTACAATTACCTTCTCAGGATAAGACCCGGCGTTATCACGTGGTTGATTCTCACTTAACGGCAACTGCGGTGTTAGCCGGTCATAAAAGTCGTACCCTGGTAGTCTGCAATGTCGTGGACCGGGCGCGCAAGCTCTTTGAGGATTTACGTAACCATCCTGACTTAGAGGATACCCAGGTGCTTCTCTTGCATAGTCGTTTTTTGCCGGAAGACCGCAGCCGTATTGAGGCTCAAATTCACGAGTTGTTTAGCCGTAATGGGGATACCGGTGGCCGCAGGATTGTGGTAGCCACGCAGGTCATTGAAGTTGGATTGGACATCACTAGTGAAACATTATATACTGAGTTAGCACCAGCCAACGCGATTTTACAGCGTGCCGGACGCTGTGCCCGCTATGCCGGCCAAGCGGGTGACGTCTATATTTACACACAAGCTTTACACAAGTCTGGTGAGCTAATAAGCCTTGTGGAAAAAATCGCTCCTTATATGGAGCAAAAAGAGACGATCTCTCGAACCTTGGAGGCATTCCTGGATTATAACGGCCAAGCTTTAACCTTCGATGATGAACAAGCCATTATCAGTCGTGCTCATGGCCCTAGTGATAGTCTCAATATCAAGGGGCTTACCGCGACTTCCCTGGCGCATCGCAGTAAGATGAACCACATTATGAACGGTGACCGGAATTATGCCCCCGGTAACCTGATTCGCGAGGTCTCATCTCAATTAGTGGCGGTTCACGATGATGCGCAACGAGTGGCGCAGCAACCTTTTGCCACCGAGGCTTTTAGTTTGCATCCCGGTACTTTATATGGACAACTCCACACCTGGGAAAAAGACGGTCAACTTGAAGGTGGTAAAGTCCTGGCCCTGCAAGATTCCGGTGATACTAATGAGAATGGCCGCTCTGTTTATGATTGGCGGGAGGTAACTTCGCCCAAGGATATTCAAGGGGCGGCATTGGTGTTAATTCACCCTGATTTAGCCGGTTATGATGCCGAACTTGGCTTCTTGATGGACCGCAGCACCGGGTACCGGGCGAAGTTGCAGCTAGAACAGGCGACTCATTCACCTGGCCGTATCCACTACAAATTGGAGACCTATGTTGAGCATATCCGGCTGGTCCATAACCACTTTAAATCACATATCTGGCCTCAATTGGATAGGACTGCTGCCCAGTTGGAATGTATATTCGGCTGGCCACAAGGTATCGTCGAACAAGCGGCCCATATGGTGGTGCTCTTTCACGATGTGGGGAAACTGGGCCGGGACTGGCAGGGTTGGGTGCAGAATTACCAGGATGCCATTGAGCTACCGGTGCAACCGGGGGAAGTGTATGCCCACACCGACTTTGACCCAACAATACCCAGACATGAGGTTGAGCAACGTTCTCTAGGCCATCGCCCACCCCACGCCCTTGAGGGTGCTTGGGCGGTACAATGTTTATTAAATACCGTCTGTGGTGAATGTGAGGCTATGTTTAACGCGGCCTTCACTGCAATTGCCCGCCATCATGGGGCCTTCACTCAGCAGGGCCAGCATTATGCCTTGGTTTCCCAAGCTGTTGATGTTGTGCAAGAGACCCTCTCCTGGTTGCCGGAATCAATGTTACCTGGGATAGACGCCGGGATGTTAGTTATAGAGGGATCGCCTACAGAAAGGAATGTCCGGGATTTTCTCGTAGATGCTCAAGAGGATGAGGATTTCTTGGCCTATACATTGCTGGTGCGGGCACTGCGTCTATCTGACCAAGAGGGGACGAAGAAGGGAGCAGAATAGGTTATGAGTGCGAGCGAGCTGTTAACCAACGCTCAAAGGAGGATTGGCTTTCTAGGGAGGGCTTGCCGGAGAGGATATTTTGAACACTGATATCTTCATCCAAGTCAGGCCAGTGGATACCCTCGCCGTCCCCGATAATGCGCCAACTTTCGCGCTCGTCAGGCGTGGCGTGATATAGCCGGGGATACCAGGTAAGGGGAACAGAGATTGTCCGGCCATCTACCAAATCGACGGCCAGGGTATCCTCCGTGATATTAAC
>JAFGKB010000288.1 GCA_016928755.1 Anaerolineae bacterium
AGAAAACATATGCAGCAATTAAGTTTTTTACCTGCAAACACAAAAAAAGTCATAAATGTGGCCTCAGTTAAACATAGAAGCCCATTTCGCTACCCAGGAGGCAAGACTTGGTTAGTGCCACGAGTGCGTCAATGGTTATTATCCTTACAAACACGCCCTAAGGTATTTTTTGAGCCATTTGCTGGGGGCGCGATCATCGGACTAACAGTCGCAGCCGAAGGTTTAGCCGAACATGTAACACTTGTAGAATTAGACGAACAGGTGGCAGCAGTATGGCATGCTATTATTGAAGGAGACGCCGAATGGTTAGCCAATAAGATTACGACCTTTGACCTTACACCCGAAACAGCGGATAAAGTATTATCCTTGAAAGCCACTACTTACGAAGAGTTAGCTTTTCAAACTATCATAAGGAACAGAATTAACCACGGTGGAATCCTGGCTCCTGGGGCTGGACGCATTAAGACCGGCGAAAATGGCAAAGGTATCCAATCTCGTTGGTATCCGGAGACTATCAGCCGGCGAATCCGGAAAATTGCTGCTATACGTGATAGACTCACATTTATTGAGGGCGATGGTTTACAAATCTTACGTGAGAATGCCACCGACAATAAAGCCGTTTACTTTATCGATCCACCATATACAGCAGCAGGTAAACGGGCAGGGGCACGACTATATAATTACCATGAACTAGACCATAAAGAGTTATTTAATTTAGCAGGAGACTTGCAAGGGGACTTCCTAATGACTTACGATAATTGCGAGGGGGTACGACGGTTGGCAGAGAAGCATAATTTCGATATGGAACCTATTGCTATGAAGAACACACACCACGCGAGAATGACGGAGTTGCTAATTGGGCGGAATCTTGATTGGATTAGGAAGGATATAGTGTATGGAGTCCATTAAAGTACTGTTAGCCGATGACCATGCGATTGTGCGGGCGGGGTTGTGCAATGCCCTGGCCAGTCTGCCGGAATTAGAGATTGTAGGTGAGGTAGGAGACGGGCGAGAGCTTAGCCACGCACTGAAAACCTTACAACCTGATTTACTGGTAGTGGATGTGAATATGCCGGAGTTTGAGCCTATCGCAGCAGTGCGCCAGATTCGGGCGAAGTACCCGACCCTCAAAATTTTAGTAGTCAGTGCCTATGATGACCAGGCCTATGTGGTCGGAATGCTCTCTGCCGGTGTGGATGGCTATCATCTGAAAGATCAACCCCTTTCAGATTTGCAATTTGCAGTACGAAAAATCCTAGATGGCGACCGCTGGATTTCGGGGCCGTTGGTAAACCGGCTTTTAAACCACCACACAGCCCCCCAGGATGCTCCCCCGGCCATTATGCTGACACGGCGACAGCGGGAATTGTTGCGCCTCTTGACATTGGGCTATGATAACCGGACAATGGCACAGGAACTAGGGATTAGCGTCAAAACTGTGGAGAATCATCTGACGGCCCTATACCGGGCAATTGATGTGGGAAGTCGCCTGGAGGCCAATAACTACGCAATGCTGAACCCGGAGGTGCTGGCAACACCGGGTTGTGAGATGGATCAAGCGAAAGTAGTAACGCAAACACCGACAAATCTCACTGTGTTGGTAGTGGATGACAATGTACGTTACCGGACACAGCTTGGGAAGTTAATCGGGAAAGCCAGTCCGGCCACTGCGCTTTATGAAGCTGAGGATTGCGCCGAAGCGGCACGGCTCGCCAGACAAGTACACCCGAAGCTCGCCCTTGTTGATGTGGTGTTACCAGAAGAAGATGGCATCCAATGCACACGCCGGATTAAGGCAGTATCACCGGCAACCCGAATCGTGCTCATCAGTGCCTACCCTGACCGTGAGTTCCGTCGCCTGGGACGGAATGCCGGGGCGGTGGCGTTTCTCGATAAGAAGGACCTGGACGCTGCAACTATCCGCCAGGTCGTGGGGGATGTACTAGACGGGAGCACTAATCACTGATCGATGGATAAGGACTAGGAATCTCGATCTGGATTTCAAAGCCCCCATCTTGAGCAGTCTGGACTTCCAGGGTCCCCTCTAATAACGAAACCCGCTCACTAATGCCCACCAAGCCAAAGTGTTTCTGTTTGGTCAGGACTGCTAAATCTACCGGGGACTCCATACCCAGACCGTTATCAACTATACGCACCATTAAGCTGGCGGTAGATGTCCGCTGTAATGTAAGACGGACAAAGGTGGCCGAGGCATGTTTGCGGACATTACTCAAACTCTCTTGGATTATGCGGAAAACGGAAAGTTCAATAGTCTCCGGGAGACGCCCTAATTGAGGGTCAATTTCCAGTTCTACTTGAATCCCTGTCTGTTCCGACCACTGGCTAGATAGAGACCGGATAGCTGCGGAAAGCCCGTGATGATCAATTGTGGGGGGGCGCAAGGCACTGCATATCTGGCGCAGGCTACCTACCGTCTGTTTGATACCATCGCGAATTTCGGCTAACTCAAGGCGCTGGCTTTCAGTGGTGGTCTCGCTCTCTACTTCCTCCAATTGGTAGTTATAGCTCAGTAAATCCTGGATAACCTGGTCATGAAGTTCACGTGCCAGGGCCTTGCGCTCAGCTTCCCGTTCGGTGATTAGACGGCGGCTGGCTTCTTGTAAGGCTAAGTTCAAGCTGTCCAACGCCTTGACTTGATTGTCCAATCGCTCAATTAACTGGCGATTTAAGGAATCCTGTTCTTGGAGACTTTGCCGTAATTCCGACTGCGCCAACCGCAGTTCTGCGGTTTGTTGTTGCGCCGCATAATAGTTCTCAAAGGCCCAGATCACCGGTGTGACCCGTTCCTGCCGGTTAGAACCCACTATCAACTCTACAATTTCACGCGGGGTAGTCTCAGAAGTCCGGCGTAGAGTAACCTGGCGACCTTGGTAAAGCACAAGAATGCGGTCGGTAACAGCGAAAATATGTTTCAAATCATCGCTGCTCATAATAACAGCCACCCCTTGTGCTGCGAGGTCCCGGATGCGGTCCAGGAGCACTTGCTGGCGCGCAAAACTCAAAGCTTCCAGAGCATCATCAAGAAGTAGCAAGCGACAAGGCTGGCTCAGTACCCGCGCCAAGGCCACAATCTGGCGTTGTTCACCGGAGAGATTGGCAACAGGTTCCTCAACTAAAGAAGCCGGCATAGCAAAGGCTTCCAGGAAGTCCCTGGCCACCTGGGCCATCTTCCCGTCATCGGGGAACATCTTTAACCAGTGTGGCCCGCAAATCTCCCGACCCAGGAACACATTATGTAACACATCCATAGTATCAACCAGTTTTGGCTGTTGCTGGACGGCAAAGATACCCAGACTCTGAGCATAGTAAACACTCCTAAGTGCAACCGGTTCACCGTTAAACTTAATCCCCCCACTAGAAGGAGGATATACGCCAGTAAGAAGCTCAAAAAGTGTGGATTTCCCCGCGCCACGCTGGCCGACAACACCTAAAACTTCACCGGCTTTAATGGAGAAGGTTACATCCGTTAATGCTGGAACCGCGACGAAATTCTGGGATAGATTGTTAACACTGAGCAATTCCATAGTTACCAGACCTCACATAAAAAGCATGGAATAGACACCTATTAGCAAGTGACGCTTGAAAACTTTTGTAGTCTTGGCAGAATCCAAGTAGGTGGCAGCGCAATAAAATAGAGAGACCCTAAAGGTTTCAGAGGGGCTAACAACACATATTAGAAACCTTTAGGGTCTAAGTAATAATAAGTTACTTCCCCCGACTCCGGGTCGCAACATCGAAGATAACAGCAGCAACAAGTACTGCACCACGAACAACATACTGGTAAGCAATATCAACGTTCATTAAGTTCATACCGCTGGTCAATGACATATAAACGATAGCGCCAATGAATGACCCGGTCACTTGTCCAACACCACCAGCAGCAGAGACGCCGCCAATATAGGCCGATGCAATGGCATCCATCTCAAACAATGTACCGGCTGTAGTGGTGGCGGATTGTAGACGGGAGGCAAACAAAATACCCGATAAAGCAGCCAGCATACCCATCGAACCGAAAACAGCGAAGGTCAAATTCTTAACACTGATACCACTTAACTCCGCAGCATCAGGATTGCCGCCAATGGCATAGATATGTCGTCCGACCACCGTCTGAGTCGTAATAAAGTGGTAGAGAGCAACAACGATGAGCACAACAACAACTGTCCACGAAAGGCCATTGTAACCGGACAGAACCCAAGTAATAAGCCCCACCAAGACTGAGACGAAGACCAGTTTTAAAATAAACATATCCATAGGCAGGACTTCAAAATCATACTCCAGCTTCTTTTTACGGCTACGGAGTTCGTTAAAAATGAATAAAACGATTGCTATCAGGCCAAGTAACAGTGTCACTTTATGTATCTCCGGCAAGATCCCGATATCAGGAATATCAGGGATATAGCCATTACCGATAGCGTTAAATGCATCATCAGTGATAATGATGGTGCCGGTTCCTGCCGTTACCAGGAGCAGAGCACCACGGTAAATCAACCAGCCGGCCAGTGAGGAAACGAAGGAAGGAATGCCCAACTGAGCAGTCGGGAAAGCCGTGACAAGACCGGCCAACGCACCCAGGACCAATATCATAGGGATAACCAGGTAGACCGGTAATCCCCAAAATTCCAGCGCGATAGCGGCCACGGCACCAAGGAATCCGGCCAGGAAACCGACCGACAGGTCAATATGCCGGATTACGATAACCAGTGTCATACCCACCGCCAACACAGCAGTATAACCTGTCTGATTTAACAAGTTGCTGATATTCCGTGACGAGATAAAAATACCATCCGTCGTAATAGTGAAGATCACCATAATGACGAATAGAGCGATAAACATGCCGTATTCACGGATATTTTCTTTTAGAACTTTCTGTAAGTGCTTGAAAAACATGCTACTCCTCCTAATAATCCGTCGCCAAATCCATGATTTTTTCCTGGGTCGCTTCCCCAATGGGCATCTCACCAGCAATTTTACCACCCGAGACCACATATACCCGGTCACTCATGCCCAATATCTCGGGCAATTCGGATGATATCATAATAATGCTCATGCCTTCTTTTACCAACCGGTTCATAATCGTATAAATTTCGTATTTTGCCCCGACATCAATACCACGGGTTGGTTCATCCAGAATCAACACATTGGGCTTAACAAATAGCCACTTTCCCAGGCAAACCTTTTGCTGGTTACCACCACTTAAGTTTTGTACCTTCTGTTCGATACTAGGGGTTCTAATATCAAGAGATGTTCGATATTGATTGGCCGTCTTAATCTCCGTATTATTATCAACCACACCACGTTTCGATATTTCTCGCAGATTTGCAAGGGTAATGTTTTGCTTGACATCTTGAATTAAAATAAGACCATTACCTTTTCTATCCTCGGTGAGATACGCAACCCCGGCCTTAATGGCATCTGCGGGATGTCCAAAACTGACTCTCGCCCCGTCCAGAAATACATCACCATGCGTATGGTAACCATCCGGATTGCCAAATATACTTAATGCCAATTCCGTGCGCCCGGCACCCATTAGCCCTGCAAGTCCCACAATCTCGCCCTTCTTCACATTGAAATTGATATCTTTGAGCAGTTCTCGGCCCAGTTGTGGATCATAGACATTCCAATCTTTGACCTCAAGCGCAACATGCTCAGCTATGTAATGTTCTCTTGAAGGGTAAATATTATCAATTTCACGGCCTACCATGTGTTTGATTAACACCGGTTCGGAGATCTCACCTTCAGCCGCATTCAAAGTACACACAGTTTGGCCATCACGCAACACAGTAACCGTGTCGGCAATCTCAATCACCTCTTTGAGCTTGTGAGAGATCAAGATACAGGTCACCCCTTGCTCGCGCTGCTCACGCAACAGGTTGAGCAAGTTCTCACTATCATCCTCATTTAAAGCGGCAGTAGGCTCGTCTAAAATCAAAATCTTAACGTCACGATGCAATGCCTTAGCAATTTCAACCAGTTGTTGTTTGCCAACCCCTAAATCCTTTATTTTAGTAGAGGGGTTAACATCAAGCCGGACACGTTTGAGCATCTCATTTGCGCGTTTAATGGTCTCATTCCATTCAACAGTGAAGCCATTACTGCTAATCTCGTGCCCCAAGAAGATATTCTCATAAACTGACATTTCGGGAATGAGTGCGAGTTCCTGGTAAATAATAGCGATGCCGGCATCTTCACTATCACTAATCCCCTTGTATTCCTGTAGTTGCCCATTGAGCAATATATCACCGGTATAGGTACCGTGGGAGTGCACACCGCTCAATACCTTCATCAAGGTAGACTTACCCGCACCATTTTCCCCGACCAGGCAATGAATTTCACCTTCGGTAACACGAAAGCTGACATTATCGAGAGCTTTCACACCGGGAAATTCCTTGGTAATGTTTTTCATTTCTAATATGGGAGTATTCATCGTCCCTCCGGGTCCAAAAAAGTACTAAAAATTGCAGGGATAGTGATGGACTTAAATAGCCCCACTATCCCTGCATTAGTCAATAACTACAATCCCTTACGGTAAGTTGGTGAAGTCGTCAGCGGAGTAGTAACCGGAGTCGATCAACGCTTCTTGGACATTATCCGCGTCAACCGAGACTACAGCAGATTGGATGGCCGGCACATCGACCACACCATTGTTGTAAGCACCCTTAGCCGTGGGCGCACTACCCTCAAGCAGAGCAACAGCGGCGTTGATGGCATCCTGCACCAAGGTGCGGACATCCTTGAAGACGGTC